>NZ_JAJDMK010000067.1:0-12177 GCF_020593575.1 Holdemanella sp. DFI.5.55 | reverse complement strand
ACTTCGACTCACAAGCCCTTACATACACAAGCTTACAAGGCCTTCTAGACCGCGTATATTTTGCCCCCTTACCCAAGTTGTGCGTTTCTAATCTTTTATCTACATCCGTTGTATATCCCGTATAATATGTAGAATCCCTACACTCTAAAATATATACATATTGACCTTTTTCCATATGCCCATCATACCACAAGAAAAGAAAGTAGGAAAACTCCTACTTTCTTAACTTCTTATTAATCAAATGTAAAATAATCACAAGTGCAATTAAACCTAAAGTCACATAAATATTACCATGATATTCAATTCCTGTTGGAACATGAATCTTCTTATTCTCAAACAAGAACTCATGATTCTCTACCTTTTTACCATCAATAAAGATTTCATCCTCCTTGACTTCCACAAATAAGACTTGATCCGATTTTTCATACCCATTAGGAGCCTTTGTCTCCTTTAAATACATCGCATCTTCACGCATTAAAATCGATAGAGTACCATTACCTTTAAATGTCTTTAAAGATTCTGTACAATCCTTATCCTTATAGCTTGTAAACTCGATAGAATCCAAGATTTCATCCTTAGAATCCTTATCAATCTTTTTAATAATCAACTTCTCAAACGGACGATGCTTAGGATACAACACCACATCACAATTTAACGTATCCCCATCCCACTCAGGAACACTCACTAACATCGGACTCATTCTTTCATACTCATGAATATTGACAGGATCAATAAAGTACAATCCTTCTTCTACATCTTCAAGAACAGCTTTACCTTCTTCATCCGTGACAAGAGTTTGTCCAACCATGGAATACCCACTTAATTTTGTACAAATTGCTTCCACTTCTTCAGCCAATAACTCCGTATTGAAGTCCACATCTAAATCCTGAAATTCTTGATTCAATACATAAAAGCCATCCACAAGCTTTGCGACTTGAACAACATTAAACTCAACATTCTCCTTCGAGAGTTCATCTACCGAATCCTGCAACTCCACACTAATTGAGTTTGCGTTTATCGGCATAATACATGCGATCATCATTAATATGATCAAACCAATTTTCTTCACCATTTCACCACCATTACACAAATTATTGGAATTAAAATAAAACACAATTCCCTAAAAGAATACGATTTACGCACTTTTTTCTCTTTCTTTTTAGGAAACACTCTTTTGGCCCTTACAACCAACCTTTTCGTATTGATCCCATACGGCGTACAAGTCACTAGACTCAACAAATCCCTATTCTTTTCAATACCTATATCCAAGATAGCTTCCGGTTCTACCACAATAGAATCCACCACCTCATAGACCAATTCTTTTTTACACACATGTATATAGATCAAATCCTTCTTCTTTAACTCATCCAAACGCGTAAAAAGCTTGGCACTAGGAAGACCTCTATGACCTGTTAATATACAATGCGAATTCTTTCCGCCAACAGGAAGACTTGTAAAGTCAAAATGACCAATCCCACGATTTAATACTTCATCACTCGTTCCACGATAAATTGGTAAGTCTACATCGATCACTGGAATCTGGATGGTTGCGATTACATTTGAGGATAAAGTATTCAACATCGTTTCATACTCTTCTTTTTCTTTACCCAAATACAAGTTTTGATTGTAGTTCAACCCAGCATTAAAACTCGACTCCAATATGCCCTCATCCATTTTTTCTTCTTCTAAATAAAAACTTGAAATGACATTCTCTACACTTTGATGAAAGAAGAAATTTAAGATGAGTGGCAATACACAAATCAAGAAACCCAGAAAGAATAGAATCCTATTCTTCCCTTTTCTTCTTACATACATACACCATAATACCAGCACCCGTTAGTACACAGACAATCGTTCCCATAGATCCAGTGACTGGTAATTTAGAACTCGTTTGATTCACTACTTTTAAAGCTACGCTTAAATCATTCGTACTCGCATTTAAATGCGTATTAAAACTTGTTGCCGATAGAGAAACCAATCCCTCTCCATTCGAAGTATAGTTATTGCGATCCGCTACAAATGTAGGCGTAATTTGAATCTCAATAGCTTCCTTTAATAAAGTATATCCGTCCGGTGCCTGGATTTCCTTTAAATAATACGTTCCCTGATCCAAACCTTGAATCACAAACTCACCCTTTTCATTGGATACAATCTCTTCATCTACACTATTTGAAACTACATATCCATTTGTGCTTTTCTTTACCTTTACTAACTCACTCAAATTAGAATCACGATACAACTTAAATGTAGCCCCCTCAAGTTTGACATCCTTCTCATTTGTCTTTAAACCCTTCACCTGATATGTATAGCACACAACACTATCCCAAGGCGTTTGTCCTTTAGAATTCGTTTGCGGATCATTTGAGAAATTTAATCGTACCTTATTTTCAAAACCCTTTTTTGAAATCTTTGTGGCTGACAAATCATTTAAATACGCATCATACGTAAACAAGATTGGATCTCCTTGACTACCAAGTCCTTTAAAATCATTGAATGTAACTTTAAATCCATTTGAAGATTTAGTTACACTATATGTATCAGCTGGAATAATAGTATCCTTGACCTTTACTTGTATACTATCTTCTTTTAAAGATAAACTTGGATCCATTTCATCCTCAAACTCTAAAAAATAAGAAACATATCCACTCATATCCGGCACTTTCGATTCATACTTATACGGAATGTTCTGCATGATCTCAAAATCACCCATATCATTCCAACCTATATTGTTGTCATCTTCATAAATCTTCTTTACAATACTCGGATAATCCGACTTAATTTGAATCGTCGCCTTAGGATTTGCCGTATTGACCATCGTCATAGAACTTGCCGCATGACTATTGGATACATTGGTAATTTCATCAATCAAATAGAAACCATATCCCAACTTATCCAACGTGATATTTCCATTCACATCACAACTCTCTACATTCACAATATGAGCTTCCATAGAAGATATCGCCTTTTGAATCGATTCAATAAAGGTACGATATTCACTTTGACTTCCTTCGTTATCTAAAGACATCATATATTCCACTACATCTTGATCCGATACCGTTTTAGATAACTTACTTGATACAAGCTCCTTGATTTTAGATGCATACACACTATTTAAAGTATAGTGAATCGAAGTATTGTCCTTTGAATTTGTCGCATCAAATAGTTTATATACCTTAAACGACTTACCCTGCATGGATTGATTTTGATTTGCCTGAATCACAATACTCGCATTCCCCTCATTAAAATTTGCCGTCCCATGCACAACTGAAACACTTGTTTCTTTTGCGCTGACTGGACTTGTGACCATTGCCAACATCAATAGTCCTGTATAAATTAAATTTCTTTTATTCATGATTTCTCCTCAACATTAAATAGGCACCTACAACCACACACACCAAACTCATACTAGAACCTGTATGTGGAAGCTTTGTCATTCTTTCATTCACAAACTCCAAGTTCACACTTCCATCCGCATATAAGCCATCTACTTTTTCTTGATCTATATACACATCATATTGTCCTTTAACCGGTATAAAATCCGTTTTTATGCAATACACACGATCTATCTTTTGATAGCCACTTGGCGCCTTTATTTCTTTTAAATAATACGTTTCACCATTCTTTAAATCCGCAAAAGATACAACTCCATCAACCGTACTCTTCTCATCAATTTTTTCTTTACACTCACTATCTTTAAATAATCCAAATACAGCACCATCCAGTAATTGATGCATGTTGTTTTTCTTTACGATCTTCAATTCAAAAGGATTCACCTTATTTGAAAATGTAATGACAGGATCCACTCCAGAAATACTTCCATCACGCAACACTTCAAATTCAATAGACTTAATATCCAGGGCATACCCATCTAGAGTCTTAAACTCGGTTAATGTATGTTTTCCTTTTGTCAGACCCATCCATTCAATTTCACCCTTATCATTCGTCTTTTCTTGTAAAGGAAAAGGTAAGTTTGGCATTATATGCTTAAATATGACATTTGGCAATGGAATTTGCGTACCCTCCTGTACTTTAATCAACTTTAAACGGTTCACTGTATCTTTCACACTGAATGTCTTAAATGCACTAATATGTTCAGACGTACTACTTGTACAATCTAACTTTTGTACATATACTGTGCTATCCAATAAATACCCCTGTGGAGGATCGATTTCCTGAACCGTAATCGTACCTAATGGTAAACATATCTTTCCATTCAGATCCATATAGAAGGCATCACCACTTACTTTATACGAATCTTCCATCAGAATCTTGCCCGTATTATCTGTCTTTAATATCCAGCTGCGTATTGGTAAAACACCTAAACTTGCTGGATCCTTATCATATAGACCTCCATAAAACTTAAATTCATACTTTGCATCTTTTAAGCTGGCCATACCCTGCGCTTTATTTCCTGTTTGGGCATCTTGTTTCACCAAAACTAAATCCACAAGATTGGTTTGTGGAACATCACGCACTTCAATTTCTTGAACCGCTTGATCTTTAACCTTAACAGTATAGATTGTTGTATCTTTTTGATAGCCATGCGGCGCTAGTATTTCATTAATGTAGTAAGTACCAATATCTAAATCTTTAATCTCGTTGGACTTGCCATTTTCATCAATTTTAAATTCACCAATCTTTTCTTTACACCCAGAATCTTTATACAATCCATAAAGAGCTCCAGAAAATGTATAGGATGCATTCGATTGATTGATCTCATTCTTTGAGCTGACCTTTAAAAGCTTTACTGAACCTGTAGGCACATATACACCATATGCCAACTTTTGAATTGGCGTTAACACCCCTTGCCAGTTATAGGCAGACCCAGCTACATCTACTAAATAGGTTGAATAATTTTTAACACTTGGCTTTGCGATGATTTCATTCCATAAACCACCCACTACTTTATTCCAGTGATACCCATCATTACTCGCCTTACTAATACAATTTGAACTATAAGCATTCGACACAAGTTCACTTGTGAGTACAATTGCTCCACTGACGCCATAACGAGATGTTAATATGTCCCCAGGGCCGTTATAGCCATAGTACAAACATTTCTTTAAGTTCTCATTTTCAACCAAATATGGATTGGAAGTCACATCTCCTACTGCAGGAGATGCATTCAATCCCTGCGCACAAAATGCTTCATGCGAATTCGACAATTTCCATATTCCATTCGCAATATAGTAACCAGGCTTTTCTTCATACCGATGATGACTCATACTTACTACACTACTCGCTCTAGATTCCATCACATCTACAGTCGTCTCAAATCCTGCACTATAGCGATCTAAAATCATCAAGCCATTCTTGATCAAATACGCATCCGAATAGTTATCATAAAAGTCTTCACTTAAAAAATAAGTGGAATCACAATAATCTAATAAACCATACTCACCTGCCTTAGCTTTTCGTAATTCAATAAATTCATCCGTATTGATATTTCCCTTTTTATACTCCTCCATCATCTCCATTTCTTTTAAACTCATTCCGTACGTATCCATCGTATTGGCACGAACAATACTTAAAGAAAGAATAAATACTATAAGAATACTCAAACATATATAAATCTTCTTTTTCATTCCTTCACCTCCCATTTATATATTCTTTTCTTCTCACCTATTATTTTGACAACCCAATGTGAAAAAGACATTAATTTCAAGCATTTCCTTACGATACTTCCTATCTTGTCTAAAACGCAAAAAAACAAGCGTTTTACATAAAAAACACTTGTCAAAAAGACACAAATCGTGTATTATAAATAGGCACATTGGGGTATAGCCAAGCGGTAAGGCATCAGACTCTGAATCTGACATTTCCTTGGTTCGAATCCAAGTACCCCAGCCATGCCTATTACAGAGATACAATTCTCTGTTTTTTTTATACTTTTTTTAAATTACAGCCATTATTTTGTCGGTAATGAATGATTAATTAAGCTATATGACTTAATTAACACCGAATTAAGATGTTTGACTTAATTAAAAAAGAGCAAGATTTGATTCGCTCAACAATTATATTAATGAAATAACTAAAATACTAATCGTACTTAATAATGTACCTAATAAATAATACTCTGCAAAATTTTGATTCTTAGATATTTTATCCTATCTCGCTATGGATTTTGCAGTTAATACCATAGCAATTAACGAATATTGATTACTACTAACAAGAAAGAGAGCTTTTACTAAGCTCTCTTTATGTGTCTATTAACGATTGAAGAAGAAGTTAGGAATTTGTTCATCATCACTTGTGTTATTTTCAACACTAGTTACAACACCTGGGTTAACAGGCGCTTGGATTTTCGGTTCTGTGAACAATGTATCATTCGCAACTTGTTTAATTACTGGTTCACTACGTCTTTTACGTTGTTTTTCTTTTGGTTCTTCAAATCCAGTAGCGATAACTGTAACGATGATCGCATCCCCTAATTGTTCGTTGATTGCGATACCGAAAATACAGTCAACATCTCCACCAGCTGCATCTTGAATTACAGCTACAGCGTTTTGTGCATCAAATAAGCTAACTTTGTCGCCACCAGTGATGTTTACGATAGCTGATTTAGCACCAGAGATTTGTGCTTCCAATAATGGTGACTGGATAGCTTTTTCAGCAGCAGAGATAGCTTTGTCTTCTCCTTCTGCCATACCAATACCGATCAATGCACGACCTTGATTTTGCATAACGCTACGAACGTCCGCAAAGTCTAAGTTTACCAATGCTGGAACAGCGATCAAGTCAGAGATTGTTTGAACACCTTGACGTAATACGTTGTCTGCAGCTTGGAATGCTTCTTCGATTGGTTTACGACCAATCACATCTAATAAGTTGTCATTTGAAACGATAATTAATGAGTCAACATATTTTTTTAATTCTTCAATACCATCTTTAGCATTGTTTGCACGACGACGACCTTCAAAAGTGAATGGACGAGTTACAACGGCAACTGTTAAAGCACCTTCTTCTTTAGCAATCTTAGCGATTAATGGAGCTGCACCCGTACCAGTTCCACCACCCATACCAGCAGTGATAAATACCATGTCGCTTCCTTTTACAGATTCGCGGATTTCTCCTTCACTTTCTTCAGCAGCTTTACGTCCATATTCTGGATTTCCACCAGCACCTAAACCTTTAGTTGTTTCCTTTCCTAAAACGATTTTGTTATCGCAAGGAGAGTTTTTCATAACTTGTACATCTGTGTTGCAGATATAGAAATCAACGCCCTTAACACCATCAGCAACCATGCGGTTAACAGCGTTGGATCCACCACCACCAACACCAAATACTTTAATATTTGCTACTTGATTAAATTCAGTCATATAATATTTTCCTCTCTTTTTTATTCTTCATCTGCTAAAATAGCATTCTTTAACTTCTTCGTAAATCCACCTTCACCAGTATGCGCCTTGTGATTAATAGAATCAATGCTCGCTTCTAATTCATTATTGTTTGCACTAATTCTGTCATCATGGTGAATACGGTTGATGTCTTGCCATGCATAAGCCATACCTAAGCCACACACAAATGCACCATCTCTTGCACCAATAGCTTGTTCTTGATAGATCATTGCGCTCGCATTGAACGATTTATCTAAATCCTTCAATACAGGAATGTTACTTCCTTGTCCTGTGATCACATATCTTGATTTTCCTTGGCGAACAATTGGTAAACATGCATCATTGACAGCTGCAATCCATTGACGAATACGAGGTAAACAAGCCTTTGCTAATTCATTGGCCGTAATCTCAACACGCATATCTTCTCTTTGTTCAATATAAACAATCACATCACTGTTTTCATCTTCTTGACCCGAGAAAATATTCTGCAATAATCTGTAACATACATCATCACTTAACTTATATTTTCTTTGGATATCCTCAATGAACCATAAGTATCCATAATCCAAAGTTGTACATGTCATTAAACGACCTGTACTAAATAAAGCTAAAGTAGAGTGATTCTGTTCCAAATCAATTTGGATTGTAACTCTTTCTGTGCTCTGTGCCAAAGCTGCAGTTTCTTGACCAATCGCAAATGAATCTACACATAAATCCAAGATTTCAAGATTTGCCTGTTCCACACAACGAGCATACGAATAGATTGTTTCCTTGTCGGCATATAATAAATCTACATCCATAATGAAATCTTCACATTCCTGATTTAATGGAAGTTTCTGACTCACTTGTCCATTGACTTCATAAGACACCTTATTCGCATTGACAAATTCTACATCTTCATTCAATCGTTTTTGAATGGCGTTTTTAAATCCTTGCTGAATATGGAACAAACGAATATTTTTTGTACCATCTTCAATCTGAACACGCACCTTTTGTGAGCTACGCATTACATTTACACTAGGAACAGCCAATAAGACACGCTCAATTCGATATCCTAAAGCTGCCTGTGCATTCGTTATAGCTTGACGAATGGCTGTAACAATAGCACTTTCATCGACAATCTTTTGATTTTTATCTACACCTGAACAAGCAACTCTTTCTGTTCTTAAAACGTTGTAACGAGCTTCAAATATCTCTAAAACGATAAGACGAATCTCTTGATCAGCAATTTCGATAGCCGCATAAACTCTTTTCTTACTCATTCGACGTCTCCTTTTACATACTACTAATCAATAATACCATATTTGAAACAAAAATAGAAGATTCTCTTTTTAAATTCAATAATGAAAAAAGGGCCGGCACAAGCCTACCCTTCTAATTTTTCAAATGCCTTTTCCTTAAATCTTTTCTTACACAAATAATAATCCACCAATAAAATAATCAATGAAAAATCAACTTGCACAGGAAAGAACATTTTAAATAATATACATAAAATTAAAGATAAAACATCCAAATAGACAAAGTCACGAACTAAATCATACCGCTGAAGCGTTCGATACTTTGTACGTACATTGATCAATGAAAATACAAGTGCTGCACAGCCGACAATGGCATCCACACTAAAATTCACAACATAACTCGAAAACAATACCGCCTTTAAAAAGAACAAAGTCAATGTCACACTCATCACAAGCATCATGTTACAAATCTTTAGCTTTTCATCATCACGAACCACCATTTTTTCGGCATGTTTTTTAAACGTAGAACTCTTAGAAAAATGACGATACAAACGATCCACTTTCTTGTCGAAATTATCTTCCTTTTTTGAATTCACTAGATCAATCATCAATTCCTTTTTCGCATCGATTAAATCCGACTTTTCTATTCTTTGAATGATTACTTCTCTAGACATACAGATTCAGCTTCTTCAATCTGCACATTTGTTTCATAGAATTCCTTCAATGCGACAATCGCATATTCAGTATCCTTAACACCTGCAGTTTCAAAACAAGAATGCATCGCAAGCTGAGCCAAACCAAAGTCTACCGCATGAACACTTACCTGCGTATTGGATAAGTTACCCAAAGTAGAACCACCCACTACATCACTACGATTCGCAAAGCTTTGTACTGGCACATTCACATTCTGACATACACCTGTAAATAAAGCACGACTAAATGCGTCTGTTGTATATTTCTGGTTTGCACTTTCCTTAATGACAATACCACCATTCATTGTGACAAAGTTTACGGCATCTGTCTTTTCTGCATGATTTGGATGTAGAGCATGCGCATTATCACAACTTACTAAGAAAGACTTCGCGATAGCCTGATAATATTCATCCTCCGTTTTTCCTAAACCCGCATTGATACGGTGTAATACATCTTTCAAGAATGTAGACATCGCACCCTGTTTTGTGTTTGAACCCACTTCTTCATTATCGAAGCAACAATATACATTGACACTCTTTTCATTTTCAGCCTCAATAAATGCCTTTAATGAAACGAATGCACATTGTAAGTCATCCAATTTAGGACTTGAAACAAATTCATTTTCCAATCCCCAAACTAAACCTTTTTGACGATTCACTAAGAATAAGTCTTTACCTAAGATATCTTCAGCCTTAACGTCCAACTCATCCGCAACCATTTTGTCAAAAGCGCCCTTCTTAAGAGCTCCACAAGAAAACATAGGGCACAAATCAATTTGACGATTGTATTTATAACCATTATTGATCTCACGGTTGAAGTGAATAGCCACATTTGGAATCATTAAGATATCTTTGTCGATATATAATAATTTTGATTCAATCTTCGAACCATTACGAACAAGTACACGACCCGCAACGGTTAATGGACGATCAAACCAAGTGTTGTCAATCATACCACCATAAGCTTCAACGTCTAAACGCAAATATTCATTTGGACCGGCAAGCTCAGGCACATTTTTAACTTTGTATGTCGGTGAATCCGAGTGACTTGCACACATTTGGAAATGATAAGAATCCAAATCATTACCAACCTTAAACGCAATTAAACTGGAGTGGTTACGAATTGCATAATATTTTCCACCCGCTTTAACATCCCAAGCTTTAGACTCAGGAAGATACGTGAATCCAGCCTCATCTAAATATGTACGAATCGTTTTGATGGAATGAAACATACTAGGACTTGATTCAATAAATTGAATTAATTCATTTGAAATTTCGATTGTATTCATGATTAAACATCTCCTCGACTATAATTATCCACAAATAAGAAGAAAAGGCAAAATTAATTTTTTGCCTCTTTTTTCTTGATTGCTGGTAAAATCAATCCTAAAGCTGTTAATACAACTGGAGTGATAATATTTAAGACTGTAGTATACATATCCCCTGGTTTATACATACCAAGTAAGCAGCAAGCACCCGTTAATATAAAGCACCAAGCACCAAATACGATTGCGACTGTGTTGTTGTTCACAAATTTATAGTCACGGTGGAAAATATCTGTTTTCTTACGCAACATCACATAAGCAAAGAATACCCACAAGTAACGCATTGGCATTGTTACTGAGTTTAACTGAGTCAACTGACGAAGTACTGTATCTGCATTTGGAACTAAAGCCTGAGCCAAGATAATTGCACCGGCAAGAATATCGACCATGATGATACCATTTGAATATGCACCTGCATCATTCTTGTGCAATAACTTAGTTGGGATAAATTGACGAGCATCTTCGTTATCTAATAACATTCGCAAAGGCGCATCAATACTAATGACTAATGTAGAGAATTGTCCAATACAGTTACAAGCTGCATAAACAATCATCAATACATTACCCATACCATAGTATTCACCTAATCTTTGGAATGCCCAATATGAACCATTCGCATTGTATGAGTCAAAGTTAGCATCGATTACAGCTGGATCAAACATCATACCCATTGCGATTGTACCAAAGATAGCACAAACGATAACCATGATAGCCGCAAAAATCATACTCTTAGGGAAGCCTCTAGAAGGATCTTCAACTTTATTTACATAAGGTGAAATCTTTTCACATCCACCAACCGCAAATACTAAGATTGATAATGAACTGAAATATTTCCAGTCAAAAGTTGGAATCAAGTTTTTGAAACTAAAATCCATAGCTAAATATCCACCATTTGGATTGATAGCTGGAGCCGCAAACATCATTACGATATAAAGAATACTCATAACGAACATACTAGACCCAGCAATTGTAGCCATTTTCTTTAATGGGTTTAAACCACGACTTGCGACATAACTAAATAGTAATAAAACAGCTAAAGTCGCAAACTGAATAGCTTTTGTGTTAAAAGATGCATAAGTTTCTGAGTTTTGGAAAATCATCCAGCTTAATGCTTTCAAACCACCAGAACCCTTAGAAGCAATGTACGTAATGTGACATGCCCAATAAGTCCAACCCGCATAGTATGCAGCTTTAGGACCTGTTGTTTCGTGAATCCAAGAACTTACACCTCCACCTGAATTTTTGAATGCAGAACCAAGTTCACCTACCATTAATGCATAAGGAACAAAATACAACGCAAACATCAAAATCCAAGAAAAGATGACTTGAATTCCGTTGAAGTACATAAATCCGTTTAAAACATTTCCAAAACCCCATAGAGTTGAAAAACACATAAACGAAAGTGTGTACCACTTCATTTTTTGTGAATCATTCATTTTACTCTCTCCTCTTTCACTCATAAGTAATTCTACCCAACCCAAATGACATTTGTCAACTCGAAAACCAAATTCACAATTTTTTGTATACCAGAAAAATTAGATAATAAAAATCAAGCCTAATTCATAAAATTTTGTGTCTTTCCATG
>NZ_JAJDMK010000066.1:0-12205 GCF_020593575.1 Holdemanella sp. DFI.5.55 | reverse complement strand
ATAATCGGTGATTGATTATCAACTATAAGCACGACTGCCTGTCGTACAGAAAAGCTTGAGCATGTGCCCAAGCTTATAGTACTTGCGATAAAAATTTGATGGTTCTTGGATTTTGTGGATGTTCAAAGATATCTTCTGGAGTTCCTTGTTCTTGAATAATACCTTCATCCATAAATAATACGCGATCACTTGTTTCACGGGCAAATCCCATTTCGTGTGTTACGATCACAATTGTCATTCCTTGATCCGCCAATTCTTTAATGACTTCTAGTACACCTTTTACCATTTCTGGATCTAATGCACTTGTTGGTTCATCGCATAAAATTACATCTGGATGCATAGCTAGAGCACGAACAATAGCTAGACGCTGTTTTTGTCCACCAGATAATTTTCTTGGATATTCATCCTTCTTATCTTCCAAGCCTACTTTTTTAAGCAATTCAATTGCTTCTTTTTCAGCTTGGGCCTTTGGTGTTTTAAGTTCTAGAATTGGTGTGATGGTAATATTTTCTAAAACTGTTAAATGTGGAAATACATTAAAGTGCTGAAAGATCATTCCAATCTTTTTACGATGTGTATCAATATCAACATTTTCAGCTGCAATATCTATACCTTCGAAAATGATTTGTCCACTAGATGGTTTTTCTAATAAGTTAAGACAACGTAAGAAAGTAGATTTTCCTGAACCACTAGGTCCAATAATACTAACAACTTCTCCTTGATGGATTGTTTGATCAATTCCTTTTAATACTTCAAGATCTCCAAAATTTTTATGTAAGTCTTTTACAACAATTAGTTCCTTAGTCACTGACACTCAACTTCCCTTCCATGTATTTAATTAATTTTGATAATGAATATGTAACAATAAAGTAGATCAAACCAACAATTACTAATGGTTCAATGGATTTATAAGTAGCCGATTTAATAACACTGTTAACAGTCATTAATTCTCCAATATAGAATGTACTTGCCAAAGATGTTTCCTTGATCATCATAACGAATTCATTACCTAGGGCAGGCAAGATATTCTTGATAGCTTGAGGAATAATGATTTTAGTCATCATATGTACATTTGACATACCAAGTGATTTGGCCGCTTCTCTTTGTCCTTTATCCACAGATTGAATACCTGAACGAATAATTTCAGCCACATATGCACTTGAATTAATGACAAGGGCAATAATCACACTCACAATCATTGGCATATTTCCATTTGTCAAATAAGAGAAAATATTGATGAACAACCATAATTGTAGTAATAGTGGTGTTCCACGAATCAATTCTACATATACACCCGCAATCGCTTGTACGATTTTATTCTTTGATAGTTTTACTAGGGCAAATAATCCACCAATAATTGTACCAAAAATAACAGTAATAGCAGCAAGTCCTAAAGTAATTCCTAAACCTTTTAATAATTGTGGCCAGCAATATTGAACGATTTGAACACATGTTCCAAAGAATCCAGTCGCTGTTAAAGTAAATTGTTCACTACTCTGTTTCTTTGCCGCTTTATACCACTCTTCATATAAACCTTTTTTATTGACTTCCTTTAAAATTTTATTGACTTCTTTCATCAATCTCTTTTCACCTAAAGGAGCACCCACACGATTACCTGCATAATCTTGATCAATATTGAATAATTCATCTAACTTCGCAAGTTCAGAGTTCTTTTCAATATATTCATCAGCTGTACCTTCAGAGCATGCAACAGCTTGTACCGTACCATTCTTTAATAGGGCAACACCATCATCAATACTTGAAATGGATTGTAGTTTTGCGTCCGGAATTTGATCTTCTGTATATTGTTGCTGGATTGATCCTTGTTGAGCAGCCACCTTTAAGCCAGTTAGATCTGTTAACTTCTTATACTTATCTGCATCTTTTTTTGCGATAATAACAGCCTGTCCACCAGTATCCTCTGTCATATTGTATCCAATAGACATTTCCATCTGTTGCGCACGTGCTGGTGTATAAGCTAATCCAGTAATTGCTAAATCAATTTCTTCAGTTTGAAGATTTGCCAAAACTGTATCAAAACTTGCGGCTTTGATTGTTAATTTAACACCCATCTTTTTCGCAATATATTTTGCTAATTCAATATCAGAACCTACATATTGCGCTTGTCCTGTTTTTGTTGAGTCAATAAATTCATTAGGTGGAAAATCAGGAGATGTACCTACAATCAATTCTCCTCTTTCTTGAATCTTGTCTAATAAATCGCCTGTTGTTGATGTATCTGTTTCATCGGCAAATGCAGGCATAATACTAGACATCATGATCATAAAACTTACTAAAAATGCCGAAATTAATTTAAATCCTTTTTTCATATCTACCATTCCCTTCTAATAAAAAAAGCCGTCCTTGAATATACAAGGACGACTATAAAATCGCGGTACCACCTTATTTCCTGCACTAATGTACAAGCCCTTAACTCATAACGGGAGTATCCGAAGCTTCCTCAATCTTCGAAAGCTTAGCTCTAAGACACGTTCACCCTGTGCTTACTGTTCCATTTCCACCATCAGGAACTCACTATCAGCAGCATCCACGACTACTTCTTCTTTTCATTGCCTCTACAAAGGATGGCTTTATTATAAACAAACATTTTTTTAAATGCAACAGAAAATTTATGATTTTATCAACACCTGAATTTCATCCACATTTAGTGAACAATATTCAGAAATTTGTTCAAGACTAAAACCATCTTCATACATCTTGCAAACCATTTGTTTCACTAGTTTATTTGCTTTTTCTACTTTCTTATCAGCTTCTTGGTTTAATTTATTCGCTTCTTGTAATGCATTTTTTGCTTCTTCTTTTGCTTTATGAGCCTCTTCAAGTTCAAGCTGTCGTTCCATTCGCTCTTCATTTTCATGTAGTTTTCTAAAATCTTCTATTATTTTCTTCCAACCATCATCCGATATGGTTTCTACACGCTTCTCTAACATTTGAATCACCCCATCACTTTCTATCATCACCTTAATTTTACTATCTTCGATTCCTTTGTGGCAATTCAAAAAGTAATAAATCATCTTTTCCTGTTCATTCATGTCTTCAAGAGGCTTATTTAAATCTACTTTTGGCATTTCTATTGTACGTAACTTCATACGATCTTCTTTTTCTTCTTTCACAAAAGGTAAGTCACCGTCACATTTATACCTGAAAGTATTACATATATTATCATTTGCAAAAATACTCACATTAAAGAAAATCATGACAATGGTTTCCTTTAATTGACTGTAACTTTTTCCTTCCATGTCTTGTGAACCATGAAGCCTAGCCGAATAATAAGGAAAGCGATTCATCATATTATCTTTAGTTTGTCTTAACTGCATTTCTAAATCCACTGTTGTTTGATCATCAAATTCGACTAATAAATCTAATCGTAGACTCTTCATTTTACTATAGTCTTTTACCATTTCTGAATTCTTAACAACCACATGATTGACCTTTCTTTATAAAAATACTGTGAGTAATGATTTTAAGGCATCATTAGCCTCCTTACAATCTTCGCCAAACACATACTTAAAGGCGAAATCATTTAATAAATTTGCGCTACGCATGAGCACCTCATTTCTAGTAGGCATTTCCTACATACTCATATACGTAAAAAAAGGAATTTTTCTAAAAAAAGCGCCTTTCGACGCTTATTCGGCTTCAATCTCCTTAATGAGACACTCATTACCTTGAAGAAGAACTGTATGTTCACTCTTACAATATGGACACTCTCTTCCATATTGAATCGTATCATATGTTTTTTCACATTCATTGCAAATCGTAATGGCTTCAATCCATTCATATTCTAGTGTTGAGTTCTCAATTAAAGGAACTTTTTTCTTATAATATTTCCAACAATCTACTAAATACTCAGGAACAATTCCACTTACTTTTCCTATCTGCAAAGTCACTCTACGAATATCTGTAATATTATTTTCTTGTGCAAGTTCTTCTAATGTTTTTGAAATATGTACAACAATTCCTAATTCATGCATACTATTTCTTCTTATTGCGAATAATCTTGATTTGGCGTTTAGCCGCATACGGCAAGATAGCCTTCATCTTATCTTCCGCCTTAACCATTCTTGCACCATCTTTGATATCACGCGTTAAGTGGATCGCATCAAATTCGCATTTTGTCGTACACAAACCACAACCAATGCACTTATTGGTATCAACAATACTTGCACCACATCCAAGACATCGATTGGCTTCAATCTTAACTTGTTCTTCTGTAAATGTCGAACGTAAATCTCTAAAGGATTTTTCCCCCAACCCCTTTTTAATACCAGGTATCTGTCGTTTGGCATGATCAAAATCAATATCAATCAATGCGTTATTCTTATCAAATTCATTAAATAAATGTAAGTCTCTTCCAATTGTTAGAGAATGCCCCTTATGAACAAAACGATGCATAGATTCAGCTGCTTCTTTACCATGACTAATCGCATCAATCGCAAATTTTGGACCTGTATACACATCACCACCCACAAATACATCTTCAACAGATGTTTGAAGTGTTGTACCATCCGCTTTGATTGTTCCATTTGGATTTACTTCTACATCCAATCCTTGAATTGGAATAATACTTTGTCCAATTGAAAGTAATACATGACTACATTGTATAGTTTCCAAAACACTCTCATCATAGCTTGGATTAAATCTTCCAGTTTCATCCTTTACACTTACACATTGTTTAAATACAATTGAATCTTCTAAGATTTTCTTTGGACCCCATCCACAATGAAGAAGAATTTTCTCTTCTTTAGCTTCTAATACTTCCTCAGGACTAGCCGGCATTTCGCCTTCTTGTTCTAAAGAACATAAATGAACCTTTTGTGCCCCACTTCTTAAAGCTGCACGAGCTACATCTATCGCAACATTTCCACCACCAACGACAACCACATCGCCAGAAATTAGATTTGGATTTTCTGTTTTATTCACCTTACGCAAGAAATCAATTCCAGATTCAACCATCGCATTATCTTCTCCTGGAATATTTAATTTTCTTGATCCTTGAGCACCAATGGCCACATAGAATGCTTCATATCCCTCATTTCTTAAATCATCCAAAGAAATGTCTTTACCTACTTCTATGCCACACTTGAACTCAATACCCATAGCTTTTAACACTTCAATTTCAGCTTCAATCACAGACTTCTCTAATCTAAAAGATGGAATGCCATAGACCAACATACCGCCTGGTTTTTCTTCCTTTTCGAATATCGTGACAGGATAGCCCATTATCCTTAAATAATAAGCGGCACTCATGCCAGCAGGACCTGCACCAATAATGGCCATCTTATTTGTAAAAAATTTGCCTTCGACATTTTCACATAAAGGAATATAACGCTTATCTTCATGAAGTTCTTGTTCGGCAATAAACTTCTTGATTTCATCAATAGCCAAAGGCTCATCAATCAATCCACGCGTACACTGTTGTTCACACCTTCTATTACAAATAGCTCCACATACGGCTGGAAATGGATTAAAGTCTTTAATTAACTTTAATGCATCCATATAGCGACCTTCTTTCGCCATCTTAATATAGCCTTGTACCGGTAAATGTGCAGGGCATGCACTCTTACAAGGTGATGTTCCAGTTTCATAACAGTTGACTTTAGCTGTATCTCTAAAATTCCAGTTCCACTTTTCAGGGCCCCACTTTACATCATCAGGAAGTTCCTGTTTAGGATATGATACAGGTCCATCTTTTGTACAAAGTTTTTGACCCAATTTTGCCGCTCCTACAGGACAAATTTCCACACACTTTCCACACGCAACACACTTTTCACTATCCACATGAGCCCTATAAGCACTTGCCGACATATTTGGCGTATTAAACAATTGACTCGTTCTTAATGCGTTACATACGCCATGTGCACAGTTACATATCGCAAAAATCTTATCTTCTCCATCAATATTCGTAATCTGATGTACATATCCTTTTCTTTCACAACGTTCTAAAGTTTCAATAACCTCTTCATACGTACAATAATGACCACCCTTGTTTGTCTGTACAACATAGTCAGCCATATCACCTACCGCAATACAAACATCCGCTTCAACATCACCAGTTCCTTCACCTCTAACACGTTGTTGTCTTCTACATGAACATGGAGAAAGTGCGTATTTATCGTATTTATTCAACCAATGCGAAATCTTTTCTACACTTACCGCTTGCTGATTTGCATGAATCGCCTTTTCTACAGGAATAACATGCATACCAATGCCTGCTCCTCCAGGTGGAACCATTGGCGTTACCTTTTCAAGTGGTAATCGCGTCATCTTTTCAAAGAAATCCGCAACAATTGGATGTTCTTCTACAAGATCTTTATTCATAACCATAAATTCAGCTGCTCCAGGAACAAACTGAGGAAGCACAAACTGTTTATGATGATCCTCATTTTCCCAGTTGTATTCAATCATTCCAATGTCGCATACTTCATTTAATACACGATTTACTCTTCCCGCTGGCCATCCACTTCTTTTCACTACTTCTTCAAAAGAAAGTGGTTTACGCACTTCAAAACACAAACATAAATCGCATTGTTCATCATTTAAGATTTCATTTAAACACTCATATTCAGGGTCTGTTTGGGATAATTTTTTTACTTTAGCTGGAATACGATCCGTGATACGCCTTGCCAGTTTATCAATATTATCTCGATATGTCATATTATTCCTTCCAGGCCTTTACTTCATTTTCAAGCCACTTACACCAGTCATCAATTCCCTCACCCGTTTTTGCGCACACCTCAAAAATTTTCGCATTTGGATTACGATACAAAATATTCTCTTTACATTTTTCTACATCAAAATCAAAGTATGGCAATACATCCACTTTATTAATTAAAACCACATCACACACTTGAAACATCAATGGATATTTTAAAGGTTTGTCATCTCCTTCTGGAACACTTAAGATAGCCATATTTTTAGTGGATCCCGTATCAAATTCAGCAGGACATACTAAATTTCCTACATTTTCAAGTACAGCCAAATCTAAATCTTCCATACCCATTTCATGCAATCCTTGACGAGTCATATCTGCGTCTAAATGACACATACCACCTGTATGTAGTTGAATCGTGCGTATGCCATATTCACTGATGGTTTTGGCATCTACATCACTATCAATATCCGCTTCCATAATACCAATTCTCATTGTATCTTTTAGTCTTTCTAACGTTCTAGATAGAGTTGTTGTCTTCCCTGCTCCAGGACTTGACATAACATTCAATAAGAACACACCTTTATCTTTACATTCTTCTCTTAATTTGTTCGCATCTTTATTATTATCTTCAAATACACTTTGTTTTACTTCTATAATTTTATACATGATACAAACCTCCTAAAATCATTGTAAACGATTTCAAACCAGTAGTAAATAAACACATGTTAGTCTTTGCACACCTTGAAAAGTAGTCACTTTTCGCCTATCATAATCTATATGAAGATCTGTATGTACCAAATGTCTGTTTCAATGGATAACCAACAAAATATAGCTAAACTAAAAAATATTCCAGACTGTGATATTTTAGTTCTTTGTGAAATGTGGAATTGTCCCTATCATAATGATGCACTTAAAACAGCGTATTTGCGTCATGATGAAAGTTTGATGGCTTTAAAAAAACTAGCTAAATCGCATAGGATATGGATTGTGGCTGGTTCCATTTGTGCTGACAAATACAATCGCTGTTACATATTAAATTGTGATGGCGACATTGTTTGTTCGTATGATAAAACACATCTTTTTGAATTTCATAATCGACAGGATTATTGCGAAAATGAAGTGTTTGTACCAGGAAATCACCTACAATGTTTTGATACGCCATGGGGAAGATGTGGCATTTTATTATGTTACGACATCCGATTTCCAGAAGTATCCAGAATTCTAGCTCAAAATGGAGCACAAATTCTATTTTGTCCGGCTGCCTTTAATGAGCAGGCTACAAAGAAACATTGGAAGCTATTTACTCAAACACGCGCCTTAGAAAATGAAGTCTTTTTGTGTGGGGTTGCCCCAGCTAAGTATACGTATAAAAACTATACTTCAGGAGGCCACTCTATTCTTGTGGATGGTTTTGGCAATGTTGTAGTGGAGTTGGGTGAAGAAGAAGCATACAAAGTTGTAGATATCGATTTAAACGACATTGAAAAAGTAAGAAAAAGGATGCCTTATTGGAAGGTACGTAGAAATGATTTATATGAATTAAAGGAGATCAAAAAATGAAGACAATTCAAATCAATGAGATCGAAGGATTTCAAATTGGTAGTGCACAAGATATAGAAAATGCGACTGGCTGTACAGTCATCTTATGTAAAGAAGGAGCCACAGCTGGTGTAGATGTACGTGGTGGTGGTCCAGCCACTCGTGAAACAGATTTATTAAATCCAAAGAACATGGTTCAAAAGATTCATGCGGTTACATTATCAGGTGGTAGTGCTTTTGGTTTAGAATCAAGTAGTGGTGTTATGCAATATTTGAGCGAACACGAAATTGGTTTTGACATGAAAAATATCTATATTCCAATCGTATGTGAAGCTTGTCTATTTGATTGTGGTGTAGGTAATTCTAAAGCGTATCCAAACAAACAAATGGGTTATGATGCTTGTATGGAAGCTGAAAAAAATGATCCAAAACAAGGAAATGTAGGTGCAGGAACAGGGGCTAGTGTTGGTAAATTCTTTGGCCCTCAATATGCGATGAAGGCAGGACTTGGATTTTCAGCCCTACAAATGGGTCCATTAAAAGTAGGAGCTATTGTAGCTGTGAATGCGTGTGGTGATATTTTCTATCCAAATTCAGACAAACCAATTGCAGGTATCTACGATAAAAACACAAACACAAGATTGTTTAGTGAAGATGAAATCTTAAAGGCAGCTGAAAAGATGATCAATTCTTGTGGTATGAATACGACAATTGGTTGTATCATCACAAATGCGGATTTAAATAAAGCACAAATGAATAAGATTGCGAGTATGGCGCATAATGGATATGCAAGATGTATCCGTCCAGTCCACACTTCAAGTGATGGAGATACTATTTTTGCGATGACATCGAATAAAGTTCCTGCAGAACAAGATCTAGTTGGAATCATGGCCGTAAAAGCAATGGAACAAGCTATTGTCAATGCAGGTACACTTGCAGATAGTGCTTATGGTCTAGCTAGCTATAAAGAAATCACAAAGGACTAATCATTAAAGTATCGCTACGGTGATACTTTTTTGTTTAACGTGTCAGAAAATGACAAAAGTGCAGTATCTGTAACGTTAACTGCACTTTTTTAAGGTTTAATCTAAAATTTTTCCATCAATTGAAATTGTGACGACTTGCCAAGGAATGAACTTTTTACTTTCCTGCAAAGCTTTCTTAACCGCATTTTCAAGACCACCACAACAAGGTACTTCCATACGAACAATGGTTACACTTTCAATCGAATTCATACGAATAATATCACAAAGCTTTTCTGAATAATCCACACCATCGAGTTTTGGACATCCAATTAGAGTCACTTTATTTTTCATAAATTCCTGATGGAAATTGGCATAGGCATAAGCAGTACAATCCGCAGCTATTAAAAGCTTAGCATGTTGAAAGAATGGTGCGTTGATAGGTGCTAGCTTAATTTGAACAGGCCAAGATGTTAGTTGACTTGATACATCAATCGATGGACTTGATACAACTGGATTCAGTGTATGCATCATAGACCCAGGACATCCTGAATGCATGGTGCCCGATTCTTGCATGCGCTTTTCCATATTCTTTTTTACAGCCTCTTCATCATAAGCTAGAGTATCTTTTTCAATAAATGAAATAGCACCTGTAGGACATGTTGGTAAACAATCCCCTAGTCCATCACAATAATCATCACGCATTAATTTCGCTTTTCCATTCACTAAGCCAATGGCTCCTTCATGACAGGCATCCACACAGATACCGCATCCTGTACATTTATCTTCATCAATTTGTATAATTTTTCTTAACATAAAATCATCCTCATTTCTTATGAACTTATTTTAGTGTATAATACAATCAATTTATGTTGTTTAAACCACGAAAGAGAGATATTTATGGATTTACAATTAAAAAAATACAAGAAAAATGAAATTATTTATCATATAGAAGATATTCCTCAAGCCATTGGCATTGTCAAAGAAGGAAGTGTTGTCATAGAAACTGTAGACTTTTTAGGCAATGTTTCCCTATTGTCACGTATAGGTCCCAATCAAATGTTTGCGGAAAGCTATGCCCTAACCAAAACACCTATGTATGTATATGTAAGAGCCATCGAGGATTGTACGATTCAATTTTTAGATGTTCAAACCTTAGAAAAATCCCCAGAATTAAAAAATCAAATGATTCAAATACTTTCAAATAAAAACAAGATGTTGTCACAACACATATTCCATATTTCCAACAAAACCATTCGCAATAAAGTGTTGTCATACTTATCGTTTATGAAACTAGAAACACAAAATTCTACCTTTAAGATTCCGCTTGATCGTCAACAGATGGCTGACTATTTAAACGTAGAACGAAGTGCCTTATCAAAAGAGCTTTCCAAAATGAAAAGTGAAGGTCTAATTGATTATCACAAGAACACCTTCACTGTCTACTCTATTTAATTTTAACTGGTACAAAACCATCATTGGTTAATATCTGTAGTTCTTTAAATCCACAAGATTGAATCAAGTCTAAGCTAGATTCAAAAGCACAATCCAAATAGTTCTTATCATGACAATCACTGTTTAGACAAATACGCGCATTCTTTGCGTATAAATATTCCAATATATTCTTAGATGGATATGGTGTTTTACGATAGCCTCTGGCGATAGCTCCGGTATTCACTTCAAAAATCTTATCGTTGATCAACAATCGGTCAATGCAATCGCAAACAATATTCATATAGTCTTTATCATTAAATTGAAAATAAGACTCGTCCTCATTATATTTGGTAATCAAATCCAAATGTCCAATGATATCCACTTCTTGCCAATCATACATATTCGATAAGTCTGAATAGTAGTCTTTACACATCTTTTTATAGTCACCAGAATAGGATTCAAATAAAGAATCAAATACAGGCTTTGAATAATCCACAGCAGTCTCACCTAAAAAGTGTTTACTTCCAATCACATATTCAAATGGAGCTTTTTCAGCAATTCTTCCTAACATATCTTCTTCAATGCCTAAATGGATTTGAATAGATGAAGAATATTTCAATTTAATTCTCTCAACCTCTGAAATATATCCTGAAGTATCTCGCATGGAACTTGTATCCACGTCCAAATATCCATGACCTGAAAACCCAAGAATGTCAAAGCCCTTTGAGATGGCTTCTAAAGTCATTTCTTCAATCGTATCTTTTCCATCACAAAAGATGGAGTGCGTATGTAGATTCTGTTTCATGATAATTTCTCCAACCAGGCTTTACAACCCTCATTAATATCATTATAAGCTTTTTCAAAATCATTACTATACCAAGGATCCGAAACATCTCTTGACAATAATTTATAAATCTTGTGATCTGGATCATTATTGAACATACGATTTAGATTACGCATATTATTTTCATCCATACAAATTAAATAATCATACGACAAATAATCACTCATTGTAGCTTGTCTTGCGTAATGTCTAGAAAATGGAATCCCCTTTTCTTTTAGTTTGCGCTTAGCCGGAGGATAGATATCATTACCAATTTCTTCACGACTTGTAGCTGCACTAGAAACATATAGTTCGACTCCATTTTTCTTTGCCAAATCTTTCATAATATACTCAGCACTAACACTACGGCAGATGTTCCCATGGCAAATAAACATAATTTTCTTCATATTCAAATTAAACCTCCTTATACCAGATTATATCAAGTTATGCCTATAAATATAGGTTATTTCATCATTCGCTAAGTTCCCTCAAATTTGTATTAACCTTGCATACTCTTGCATATCATACCATGTAATGGGCACAAAATAGGCACTAAAATTTTAAAGTTTGTGCCCATGGATTTTAGGCACATTCAACTCATTATTTATTTACATGAATCTGTTAGTAAAAAATTTAAAACTATAATTCTTTTATAGCTATTTTATAATTTCATACAAAAGTATAAATAAGTAAACAAATGGTGTAGAATAATAAGTGGGAGCTAACTATATAAAATTCAAGTATTTTTTATGAAAAAGTTTGAAAATACAA
>NZ_JAJDMK010000065.1:0-13350 GCF_020593575.1 Holdemanella sp. DFI.5.55 | reverse complement strand
GCATAGTCAAACTCAACACCTTGTCCAATACGAATTGGTCCTGAACCTAACACAATGATTTTTTTACGATCACTGACTTCAGATTCATTTTCCTGATCATAACTTGAATATAAGTATGGTGTTGCACTGACAAATTCACCCGCACAAGTATCTACTTTCTTATAAACTGGAATAATTCCATTTTCTTTACGCAAGTTATATAAGTCGAATTCTTTCATGTTCCAGTTACGAGCAATGTAACTGTCTGAGAATCCGTGTTCTTTTAATGTTCTTAAAACCGCAACATCCTTTGGATTTTCATTCATCAATGTTTCTAAATCAAGAATTCTTTGAATGTGCCATAAGAAGAAACGATCCATCTTAGTTACATCAATAACAGTTTCTACATCGTATCCATTACGCATCCATTGTGTAATCGCAAAGATTCTTTCATCATCACACTTCTTGATTTTTTCAAGTAATTCTTCTTTCGTTAATCCAGCCATTTCTTTTTTGTATAAGTGATCCACTTTCATTTCTAAAGAACGAATCGCTTTCAAGAAAGATTCTTCAAAAGTACGTCCAATGGACATAACTTCACCAGTTGCCTTCATCTGAGTTCCTAATCGACGATCTGCATTAGGGAATTTATCAAATGGGAAACGTGCAAATTTACTTACGACATAGTCAACAGTAGGTTCAAAACATGCATAACTGTTTTTAGTAACTGGGTTTAAGATTTCATCTAATGTTAATCCTACAGCCAATTTTGCAGAGATTTTTGCGATTGGATATCCTGTTGCCTTACTAGCTAGAGCAGATGAACGAGATACACGAGGGTTAACTTCGATGACATAATATTTAAAACTATTTGGATTTAATGCCAACTGTACGTTACATCCTCCACAAATTTTTAATGCACGAATGATTTTTAGTGATGCACTGCTCAACATTGCGTTTTCACGATCTGTTAGAGTTTGTACAGGAGCTACTACGAAACTATCTCCAGTATGAATTCCAACTGGATCTACGTTTTCCATGCTACAGACTACGATTGCGTTGTCATTCGCATCACGGATTACTTCGTATTCGATTTCTTTGTATCCAGCAATACTTTGTTCAATCAAACATTGATGTACAGGACTAGCCTTTAATCCTGCTTCACAAATTTCACGAAGTTCAGCCTCATCATCGGCGAAACCTCCACCCGTTCCACCAAGCGTATAAGCTGGACGAACTACGACTGGATAGCCCAATGTTTCACAGAATGCAACCGCTTCTTCTATTGTATGAACGATTGTACTTTCTGGTACTGGTTCATTGATATCTTGCATTAAAGAACGGAACAATTCACGGTCTTCTGCACGGTTGATAGCTAATAAATCAGTTCCTAGAACTTCTACGCCATATTCGTCTAGAATTCCATCTTCATGTAATTCTACAACTAAGTTTAATCCTGTTTGACCACCCAATGATCCTAAAATGGCATCGGGTCTTTCTTTATAGATAACGCGTTTAGCGAAATCCAAATTGATTGGTTCAATATAAACACGATCCGCAATTGTCGAATCGGTCATAATTGTGGCTGGGTTTGAGTTAATTAAGATAACTTCATATCCTTCTTCGCGAAGTGATTGACATGCTTGAGATCCTGCATAGTCAAATTCTGCGGCCTGTCCAATTACGATAGGTCCAGATCCGATTACTAAGATTTTTTTAATGTCTGTACGTTTAGGCATTATTGTGATCCCCCTTTTCAATCATTTCTACAAATTTACCATATAATGCATCCCCAGTTTGTGGATAGAATTGAATACCAAATGCAGGATATTCCTTATGTTCAATACCTTCACAACTCTTATCATTTAATGCTTGATAAGTCATTTCTAATGAAGCAGCTTCTAAGCTATCTACATCAACGGCATATCCATGATTTTGGTGAGTAATCTTAACTTTATTTGTTGCAATTTCTGTAACTGGAATATTTGATCCGTGATGTCCAAATCCCATTTTAGAAACAGTTGCACCTGAAGCTAATGCGATCAATTGATATCCTAGCCCAATACCGAATACAACGGTTTGTTTCATTAATTCTTTAACGACTTCAATCTGGCTAGTCAAATCACAAGGATTGCCTGGCCCGCTTGATAAACAAACTCCGTCTGGGTAGAATGACATAATTGTTTCAACGCTAGCATCGTGTTCAACAACAATTAAGTCCAATCCACATTTCGATAAATCGCGTAATGTGCTCATTGTTACACCAAAATCCACCACAACGACTTTCTTTCCGCGATTTGGCATAGGATAGACCTTCTTTGTTGAAACAGAAGATACTTGATCCTTCAATAGTTCTGTATTTTTTAATTCTTCTACAACCTTTTCAATGTCTGCATCGGTATTGCATAAAGTTGCCTTCATATTTCCTTTATCTCTTAATTTACGAGAGATTGCACGAGTATCAACCCCATAGATTCCTGGAATGTTTGCACGTTTCAAGAAGTGATCTAAACTTTCCTGACTTCTCCAGTTACTTGGTTGTTCGCAATAGTCTTTTACTACGAGACCAAATGTAGCTGGATCAATACTTTCATAGTCATCACGATTGATACCATAATTTCCAATTAATGGATATGTCATCATTACGATTTGTCCGCAGTATGCATTATCAGTTAAAATTTCTTGATAGCCAGTCATTGAAGTATTGAATACCAATTCTCCAATACGGAAGTTCTCACCACCAAAGCTGCGCCCTCGATATGTGCTCCCGTCTTCTAATACTAATAATCTTTCCATAGTTTATCCTTTCCATACTGTTTTTCCATCTACGATGGTTTCCTTTACTTGCGCATTTACGCTCCAGCCATTAAATGGCGTATTTTTCCCCATGGATTCAAATGTATCTATGTCAATCAAAGATTCATGTTCTAAATCTACTAAAACCAAATCGGCATTATAGCCTTCTTTAATTTGTCCTATATTCTCTAAGCCAAAACGCTTAGCAGGTGCAGCCGACATCCAATTTACCAATTGAGCCAATGTCCAACGTTTTTGACGGTGAACAAACTCTGTGTATAGTAAGGCAAATGCGCTTTCTAATGAAACAATCCCAAACGGTGCTTTATCCATAGAACGCTTCTTTTCTTCATAGGTGTGTGGTGCATGATCATTGGCAATGCAATCCAATGTTCCGTTTTCCAAGCCTTCAATCAAAGCCATACGGTCTTCATGACCTCTTAAAGGTGGATTCATTTTCCAGTTTGGTCCAACCACATCTTTATCTTCTAACAATAAGTGGTGTACTGTAACTTCAGCACTTACATTCGAACCTGATTCTTTTGCGTTTTTTAATGCTTCTACACTTTCTTTAGCTGAAATGTGGCAAGCGTGATAAGCGTTTCCTACTTCTTTTGTGATTTCTAAATCACGAATCAATTGTGCACTTTCACAAGCACTTGGAATTCCTAGCCAGCCCTTAGATGTCACAACTTCACTGTCATGTACACAAGCCCCTGGTCTGCGATAACTCATATCTTCTGTATGAGCTACAATCATGCAGTCATTTTCTTTCGCCTTTTCCATGGCTTCTTTCATGATTTTTGGTGTAGCTACCCCAACACCATCATCACTGAACCAGTGTACACCCAATTCTTTGATGCCCTTCATATCCACTACCTCCTTACTTGCCTCTTCTAATGTAATGCAAGCATATGGATATGTATGTACAACAGATTCTTTTTTGATTAATTGTTGATAGTCTTTCATTGTGTCCACATCATCTGGAAAAGGGATGACATTTGGCATTGCAAACACAGAAGTAAATCCTCCATGTGCCGCCGCTAAACTACCTGTATGAATGGTTTCTTTTTCACTGTGTCCAGGTTCTCTAAAATGCACATGTACATCCACTAATCCTGGAATTACAGTTAAGCCTGTAGCATCTACTGTATCACAGTCTTTCAAGATAGAATCATCAATCTGAATGATCTTTCCTTCGTCAATTAAAATATCTTTCTTTTCGACACAATTGTCAATTAAAACTTGACCATTTTTGATTAAACGCATGCTTATTTTTCCTCCTTGAATGGAGCAAAACCAAATCCACGTTTAATAACGGCCTTTCTAACCAACATACCATTGTGCATTTGTTCAAAAATTCTTGATTTTTCAGCTTCCACTAAATCCGTATCAATTTCAACACCACGATTAACAGGAGCTGGATGCATCACGATAGCCTTGTCTTTCATTCTTGCATAACGTTCTTTTGTAAGACCATACTTTTCTAAGTATTCACTATCTGTCATACCAGCCATTCCAGAACCTCTTTCTTTCTGGATACGAAGCATCATGACAACATCTGCCCATTCAATGGCTTCATCGAAGTCAATTGTTGGATAGCCAGGTCTTTCCCATTCTTTTGGTCCGGCAAAACGAACGGTTGACCCTAATTTTTCTAAAGCTTCTTTATCACTGGCAGCCACTCTTGAATGTAAGATATCTCCACAGATTACTACATTTAAGCCTTCTAGTGTGCCAAACTCATTTTGCATAGTTAGTAAGTCTAACAAGCATTGTGTTGGATGGTTTCCTGCACCATCTCCAGCATTTAAAATTGGAATATTGATATTTTCCAATTCTTTAAAATATTCATCTTGAGAATGACGGATCACCACCATGTCATACCCAATTGATTCAAATGTCTTTACTGTATCATAAAGAGTTTCTCCCTTTGTGACACTGGATGCTCCTGCCGCAAAATCGGCTACTTGGCATCCTAATTGGTGCTGTGCACTTTCGAATGAGAAATGTGTTCGAGTTGAAGCCTCAAAAAAAAGATTAGCAACCAATGCTTTCTGCATTGGTAATTGCCAATCTTTAAAGGAACTATTAAAAAGTCTAGCATCATCAAGAATGCTATAGATATCTTCAACTGACAGATCTCTCATGGATAATAACGAATTTTTGTTCATATAATCCTCCTTGTGACCTTAAAAAAATGGATTTAAAAAGTCCCTTTTCAAATCCAATTTCTCTTTTATATATACTACCATAAATCATGGATTTTTCAACAATAAAATTCTTCAATACATCAAAGAACGAACTCTATTTACGACATATATGTTTTAACTATTTTTTGATTGCGATACACTCAATTTCTACCTTTGCATTTTTAGGTAATGCAGCTACTTCAAAGCAGCTACGAGTAGGATATATACCATCAAAGTATTTCGCGTATTCTTCGTTTACTTTCGCGAAATCTTTCATGTCATCCAATAATACAGTTGTCTTAACAATATCATCATATGTTAAGCCTGAAGCTTCTAATAATACACCAATATTTTCAAAGACTTTCCGAGTTTGTTCAACAACATCTTCACTAACCAAATTTCCTTCTGTATTCACACCTAATTGTCCAGATAAGAATACAAGTCCTTCTGTAGCAATCCCTGCTGAATATGGCCCTAATGCCTTAGGTCCTTTTGTACTACTAATTTGTTGTTTCATTTTGTTTCTCCTAATCCAATAATTCTTTATCAATGATTTGAAAATTTGCTCTATGAATATACAAAGCCTTACCATCAATCATAAGTTTCGTCATTTTTGGTAAATTATCTGGAATCTTCCAATACACCTTATCTCCAGAGTAGGCGGCAATTGGCTGTCCTAATTGGGATTTAATGACTACAATTCTTCCTTTGCCAAACATATTTTTATACTTGTTGATAAAACGAGCAACAGACGTATTGTCCGATATTTGTCCATGTGTATTTGAATCAATATCTTCTTGTATGAAATCCACATCCGGTGTTAAGCCTTTTTGTTCAAAAACACAAGTATCTCCACATGATTCTATTTCTTTTCCGTCTACCGTTATCGTAATTACACTTGATAATTCATAGCCACGAACAACACGTCCATCTTCATCATAGGAAGTAGACTCTACCGCATTACCTGTAATACTGATTTTATCCCCACTTGTCTCCATGACTTCACTACCATAATTATCATACGTATAGATTGTGTATCCATTACCTACTAAATTGCCCTTGATATCATTAAGTGCTGATTGAAACATGCTACAACCACTCAATAATATACATAAGCATACTACACTTATTCTTTTTATATTCTTATTCATATTTCCCCCATTTTATAATGCATTTTCTAAGCTTTCATCAATAGCTTTTTAATTAGCTCTACACTTACTGAAAAGATGAATGCGATAGCTTTAATTCCAAATTCCTTGTTCATCATTTTTTGATACATTTCAAGCTCTTTTTTTCACGACCTCGTTCAATTCCTTTTTTCATCCCTTTAGCTTTACCTCAAGCCATCTCTTTTCAACTTCACACATTTCAATTTCCTCCTTTTCCTCTAATTCTTATAAATCCAACCATTCTACATCCGTTAATGTCTTGACGATTTTTAACACACTGCTTTTCACAAGCCCAAAATGATTACTCGTTCCTTCATAAATAGACTGATCATAAATACTTCGACATATATAGAATAGATTATACACATCTTCTTCATTAAAATTATATGAAGTATTTCCTTTGATTTCAATCAGATTCATTTTGTAGTCATGGAAACAAGCTGTAAACCTTTCATCCACCTCTACAAGTTCTGATAGCTTACTAGCTGCATTCCAAGGCCTTTCACCTGTATAGAATACCAGAATGTTTACCATAGGTAGTTTTTCTTTAGCCTTATTCTTCTTTGACTTCTTTAACATTCGCTCATAAGCTACATATTCATATACGGCCGCTCTTACAACCATTGAAGGATCTACACAACTTTGATTTTCAATAATGAATGCACTATAAAGATTTCCATCATTGTACTTACGAATCACATCCACATGCTTTTCTAAATCCATATTCGAATCATTCATCTCTGAATCAAGTTCTACACCATTCTCTGGTTTAAGAACTCTTTCTCCATCAAAGAAGTACGCATTAAAGAAATCGACAAAATAGGTATTGTTTTCTAAAAATTCCTTCATAATTTTGTCTTTTGATTTATTCATGTGATTTCATATACGAAATAAATTGAGGTTTTCCAAAAAAGATGTATATTTTGATAATTTCACATAATTCAATCGGATTTCACAACATTTACCAAAGTTATACTAAATTTATGACAACATGGAATGTTATTCTATAAGTGCCTTAAAGATAAGGCAATGAATATAGAAATAAACCAATATTCATATCTCTCTCCTAAAAAAATAATAAACAAAAAGGAACCATTCTAGACACCAACACTAGAATGGTTTCTTTGTTATTCTTTCCAATTAATTTTTCGATAATATAAGAAAAATACAATACTTGATAAAGACCAAGTAAATGGATAAACCAAATATACAAATACAATGTTATGGAATAGCATGTTCAACATTGTTAATAAGGTGACTCGCACAAGACACCAACATACAAGCATAACAACCATTGGAATCACAGACTTTCCTACTCCACGAAGTACAGCCGACACACCATGGCTATATGCTAATAAAAAGAATAGAATCGTCGCATAATGAGCTCGTTCTACACCATATTGTATTACTTTTGGATCGTCAACAAATAAACGCATTAATGGAGTAGCAAACAGTGCAATCAATAACCCTATGGTTTCAGCCAAGCTGACGGAACAAACCAGTCCAAAATGAGCTCCTTTTCTAGCCCTTTTATATTCTTTGGCTCCTCTATTTTGAGAAACAAACGTAGTTAAAGCCATCATAAAACTTGTGATTGGCAAAAACGCAAAACCCTCAATTTTTGTATAGGTACCAATACCAGCCATAGCCAAGGATCCAAACGAATTGATATTCGATTGTACAACGACATTTGATATTGAAATTAAACTATTCTGAATTCCCGTTGGAATCCCCATTTCCAATATTTCCTTACCTACATCAGCATGTATACGAATCTCAGAAAGATGTACCTGATGACTTTCATTTGTCCGAATCAATAGATACAAACAAAGAGCAGCACTTAAAAACTGCGATAGAATCGTAGCCAAGGCAGCCCCTTCTACATTCATATGAAGTCCTGCTACAAATATGATGTCCAATACAACATTTACACAACTTGATACAATCAAGAAATATAATGGATGTTTGCTATCTCCTACTGACTGCATAATACCTACACAAGAATTGTATAGAATCATTCCTAAAGACCCTAAAAAATAAATTTGTAGATATACAGTGGATAAATGAATCACATTTTTGGGTGTTGACATCCACCCTAACAATACAGGTGCCAACAAGTATCCAAAAACGGTTAAGCCAATCCCAAAAATCAATCCAAACGCCATAAGTGTATGAATCGCATTCTGCATTCTTTCTTTATCATTCGCACCAAAGTAGCGTGCAATGACCACTCCTGCACCTACGGATATTCCTTGAAACAAACTAGTCAACAAAAAGATCAATTCCCCACAAGAAGTAACGGCCGCAAGGCTTGAACTTCCCAAGTAGTTTCCTACAATCAAGGAGTCCGCGGTATTATAAAGTTGTTGAAATAGATTGCCTAGAAACACAGGAAACGCAAACAGAAGCATTTGTTTCCAAATCGTTCCAGACGTCATTAACATTTGATTCTTTTTCATGTACATATCATACACTATTAGCGCAAGAAAAAAAGCCCATTTCTGGACTTATTGAGAAATGCTCTTGGCATAATCCGTTGGAGAAATCCCATACTGCAATTTAAACTTTCTAGAAAAGTAGTGAATGGAAGTAAATCCTAAAATATCAGATATTTCTGAAATCGTCTGATTATGCTCATGAATCATGATTTTAGCCTGATTCAATTTCACGTTGGAAATATATTGTTTTGGCGTAATATGAATATTTGACTTAAACAAATTCTGTAGACTCGACCTTGAAATTGAGAACTTCGTACACAAATCTTCCACCGTAAACTGTTTATATACATTATTATTGATAAAAACCAAAATTTCATTCAACAACGTACTCTCATAATGCTCTTGCATCGGATTCGCCGTTATAGAAATCGATTCCTCTACCTCATCATCAAATTGATATAAAAGAATTAGAATCTGTTTTAAATACAATAGTACGAGTTCTGAATTCAAATGACCATCGGACTGAATGGATTTCATAAATTCAGACAACACTTGATAAATATCTTTTCGCGTATGAAAAACACGATTCTTTAAATCGCCAGGCAACTTATTATCCATATCAAACGTAATCGTCAGATATGAACAAGTACTCTGACTATCTGTACTTTGTGTATGGAACTGTCCCGGATAATATAAAATCAAATCATATTTAGACAATCTGTAACTATGACCATCTACCGTCGTATCCAAAGTACCATGATCAATATATGTCAATTCATAATAATCATGTGACTCACCAGGAAATGTATAATTCGATTTACGAACCTGGTAAAAACATGTAAAAATCTCTTTTAAATTCATCTTTGAAACCAAAGGCTGATACGAATACGGAGTCTCCATCATCTTCTGATTCATTCCATGACTTGAATAATGAATTTGAAGCACACTCTCTTTTGAGATAGAAACATAATTAAAATAAATATCTGGTTTTAAACGAACAACACGGTGAATCACATATTCCTCAAACTTTTTACCATCTTTACTCACCACTAACATGATAATTCCACTACGCGTATCCAAATATACTGGATCGCTAGAATAATAAAATGAATCAAACGTTTTATTTGTGATTTTAAAATCGTTTTCAACATAATCAATCAAATGCCCTGCATTATGATTTACAGAATAGAATACATCCCCAAACTTCTGGAATGAATAATTCGTAGTTCTCTTTTGCATATAAATAAATCTCCTTAGTTTTATGCCCCTTATTATTTTTTGTTCTTTTTAGTTGTGAAAGTTATTTATCTACTAAAAAGTATAAACCCAAACAGTTTATTCGTAAAGTATTTTTCTGTAAACAAAAACGCCTCATCTATCACATTACACGATAAATAAAGCGTATTTTATTATCTCATTTTTTCAATTAAAGGAACAATCACACTATCAATTATTCTGCAATTTGTCGTTCTTTCATCCCCATAATAGTATTCTTTAAATTCATCTAACGACAAACTCACTATTGTGACCAAAGACATTTCTCTATTATCGCATTTTCATATATATATCTACGCTACAATGATTCAGAAAAACATTATATCCTGTATCATTCCTATAAAAGCGAAAACAATCCAAGAAAAATACACTCATTTGCGATTCATCTACGGATATACGCATATTATCCACCTCTTGCATTATATCACTTCCCAAAATTTCACAAAATGTTTTGATTAAATTAACGAATGATAAAATTATAGTATAAGTGTGCCTGAGAGAAGCACATCTACAATATTCAAAGGGCCCTACTACAGCTAGGGCAAGGCAAAATTCTGTTTGTTACAGCCACTCAGAATTTAATGTTCATGGTCTCCTAAGAATTGACGGGAGACCCTTTTTTTATTATTATTTTTGTATGTCAAACCTAACTAAACTTGCTCTAGAGCAATCCCTAAAAAGATTCTTATTAAAGAAACCATTGGATAAGATTACCATCAAAGATCTAACGGACGATGTTGGTATTTCAAGAATGTCTTTCTACTATCACTTTAAAGATATTTATGACCTTGTCGAATGGTCTTGTATTTATGATGCCACAAATGCACTAAAAGGAAATAAGACCTACGACACTTGGCAAGAAGGTCTCACATCCATTTTTGAAGCCGTTCTTCAAAATAAGCCATTCATATTGAATGTGTATCACACTACAACACAAGACAGTATCGAAAGATTTTTGTTCACAACCGTACACGACCTTATTTTAGGGGTTGTTAGAGAAAAGGCTCAAGGCACCAACATTTCAGAAGAACAAATCCAATTCATTGCCGATTTCTATAAATATAGCTTTGTAGGCATTATGCTCGACTGGATCGGCAAAGGCATGAATGAAGATTATAATGAAATCGTCTATAATATGACCAATACTTTGCATGGTTCTATCGCAAATTCCATTTCAAACTTTACAAATGAAGCAAAATGATAAGAAAATTATCATCTTGCTTTTTTTGTTTATGGTTCTTTATTTTGATTCTCACTATTATGTAGCCATAAAGAAAAAGGAGGACATGTATATGTCAAAGAATACTGTAAAATTAGGCATTGCAGGCCTTACTGCTGCAGCTACAGGTGCTGCTTTATTTACCGCCAAAAAAGTGAACGATAAAAAGAAAGAAGAAGAAAAGACATCTACAAGTGAATATCGTAATACAGAAAGAGGAAAATACGAAAAGAACTCTAAAGGTATTTACTACACTAATGGAAACTATGAAGCATTTGCCCGCCCAGAAAAGCCAGCTGGCGTCGATAATAAGAATGCATATATCGTAGGTAGTGGACTTGCTGCACTAGCGGCTGCTTGCTTCTTAGTTCGTGATGGACAAATGCCAGGAAAAAACATCCACGTATTAGAAGCAATGGATATTGCTGGAGGTGCATGTGATGGAATCTATGATCCCACTCGTGGATATGTCATGAGAGGTGGACGTGAAATGGAAAACCACTTCGAATGTTTATGGGATTTATTCCGAAGCATTCCTTCCTTAGAAATTGAAGGGGCTAGCGTTCTAGACGAATACTATTGGTTAAATAAACATGATCCTAACTACTCATTGTGTCGTGCAACAATCAACCAAGGAAAAGATGCTCATACAGATGGTAAGTTTGACTTAAGTACAAAGGGTGCTATGGAAATCGCAAAATTATTCATGACACCAGACGAAGACTTATATGATAAGACAATTGAAGATGTATTTGATGAAGAAGTATTCGATTCAACATTCTGGATGTATTGGAGAAGTATGTTTGCGTTTGAAAACTGGCACTCTGCATTAGAAATGAAATTATACTTTCAAAGATTCATTCACCACATTTCAGGACTTCCTGATTTCAGCGCCTTAAAATTCACAAGATACAACCAATATGAATCATTGATTCTTCCTATGCAAAAATATCTAGAAGCTCATGGCGTAGACTTCCAATTCAATACAGAAGTCACAAATGTTGAGTTTGAATTTGTAGGTGACAAAAAAATTGCGAAGACAATCGAATGCAAAGTCAATGGAACCGAAACTGGCATTGTATTAACTGAAAACGATTTAGTATTCGTGACAAACGGAAGCTGTACAGAAGGAACAATCTATGGAGATCAAGACCATGCGCCTAATGGAGATGCTGAAGTAAGAACAAGTGGATGCTGGAGCTTATGGAAAAACATCGCAAAACAAGATCCAAGCTTTGGTCATCCAGAAAAATTCTGTTCAGACATTTCAAAGACAAACTGGGAATCTGCCACAGTCACAACATTAGATGATAAGATTATTCCTTATATCACAAATATTTGTAAGCGTGATCCTCGCAGCGGAAAAACAGTTACTGGAGGTATTGTCACTTGTAGAGATTCAAGCTGGTTAATGAGCTGGACAATCAATCGTCAAGGACAGTTCAAGAACCAAGATCCAAACAAAGTATGCGTTTGGGTATATGGACTATTCACAGATGTTGATGGTGACTACATTAAAAAGCCAATGAGAGAATGTACTGGTAAAGAAATTACAGAAGAATGGCTATATCACTTGGGTGTTCCAACGGATCAAATTGAAGAATTAGCTACAAATTCAGCACGATGCGTACCTACAATGATGCCATACATCACTGCCTTCTTCATGCCACGTACAAAAGGTGATCGTCCAGACATAATCCCTGATGGATGTGTAAACTTCGCCTTCTTAGGACAATTTGCCGACACCCCAAGAGACACAGTCTTTACAACTGAATATTCAGTACGTACCGCAATGGAAGCTGTATATGGACTATTGGGTGTTGATCGTGGTGTTCCAGAAGTTTGGGGCAGCGTATATGATGTACGTGAATTATTAGATTCAAGCGTTAAATTAATGGATGGTAAATCGCCACTTGAAATCAACCTTGGGCCTTTAAACGTATTCAAAAAACCAATTCTTAAGGCAATCAAGGGTACTGTAATTGAAAAACTATTAAAAGATCACGATGTGATTAAAAGCAATATGAAATACTAGAAATGAAAAGGAAGAAAGCACTATACTTTCTTCCTGGGTAACCAATTTTAATTAGGGTCATTATTTTTGGGGTCTATTTTAGGGTCAATTTTAGGGGCGACTTTTGGGGTCTCCAAATTGGCTCTTTTTTCTTTCCTTTTTTTGACATGAACAACTATCTCTTTACCTGTTTTTCTATATTTGTTTATTGGTAATTATTTAGAGGCGTTTATAACCTGCTCTAAAAACTTTTTAAAGTTTTTAGAGT
>NZ_JAJDMK010000064.1:0-13889 GCF_020593575.1 Holdemanella sp. DFI.5.55 | reverse complement strand
TATATTGACGATATCGATGTCTATTTAGTACATGGGGTCGTTAGATGGGTACTCATATTAAACAATTAACTACAATAAATTCTTTGTTTTTCGAACCAAGTATAATGGAAGATTCGTGAAATCACCATCTTTACGATATCCACGCTTAGAAAAACGATATGCATGTTCTGGTGCATAATTTGCGACATATGTCTTAAAAGAAGTGGCAGATCTATCCTCACCACCCTTTACTTCAATTGGAATAATTTCCATTTTATTTTGAACCACAAAATCAATTTCACCATTTCTATCCGAATAATATCGAGGTTCAACTTCAAATTGACCTTTTAATTGTTGTAACACATAGTTTTCTGTCAACGGCCCTTTAAATTGGTAATCCGTTTTCAATAATATGGCGCCATTATCCACACCCGCCATTTGTTTAAGAAGCCCAGTATCAAACACAAACAATTTAAACTGATCCAATTTATCAAAAGCAGACAACGGATGTTCCATCTTAGACACATTATATACACGATTAAGCATACCCGCTGATACAAGCCATTCAATAGCTTCTTCAAAATCTCTAGCTCTAGCACCTTCACGAACGGTACCATACATAAACTTCTCATTTGGTTTCGCAAGTTGAGCAACAATACTTCTAAACACCATCAAAATACGTCCACTATTCACTTTTCCATTGTGTTTAGAAAAATCATTTTCATAAACCTCAATCAATTCTCTTTGAATTTTAGATATCATAGTAGGATCCTTGTACTTGATCCATGAAGATACACATTCAGGCATACCCCCTATAATAAGATAATAATTAAATACATCCAATAGGCGTTGATGAAAAATCTCTTCAATCACTTGTCCTTTTTGAACACTTTCATAATATGCATATAGCCCAGAATCAATCGCATCTAAAAATTCATCAAACGTTAATGGATAAATATCTAAAAGATTAACCATACCTACAGGATATGACTTTGGCTTTGCCAATAATGTACCTAAAAGACTTCCTGCCGCTATCACATGATATTCATTCGCCTTTTCTTTGAAATACTTCAGTGTATTTAATGCTTCAGGACACTCCTGAATTTCATCAAAGATAATCAAAGTTTTTTCAGGCTCAATTTTTTCATCACTGATCATAGAAAGAAGTTCAATAATACGATGTGGATTTTTATTGGTTTCAAAAATAGATTTTAATTCATCTTCTTCATCAAAGTTAAAATAAACATAATTATCATAATAATTCTGACCGAATTCCTTCATCAACCAAGTCTTACCAACCTGTCTTGCCCCTCTTAATACCATTGGTTTTCTCTCAGTACTATTTTTCCATTGAACTAGTTCTAAAATCGCATTTCGCTTCATGATACCACCTCTTAATTATAAATTAACACATTTTTCCGGACTTTTCTACATCTATTCAACACATTTTTCCGGACTTTTTAGTATTGTTTTTACACATTTTTCCGAAATTTTCAGTATCTATTTTGCACATTTTTTCTCTACATTAAAAAAGACAGCATTTAAGCTGCCTATCTTACCATATCACGAGTGATGTCTTTTAAGCTTTTAGCCCCACACATCTCCATAGTATCTTGAAGTTCACTGCCAAGTTTATCCACTAAGACTTGAATACCTTCTTCTTTTGCTCCATAGATCGCATTCACAAATGGACGAGCTACAATGACAGCATCCGCACCTAATGCCAAAGCCTTAAAGATATCGACACCATTACGAAGTCCACCATCCACAAAGATTTTCATACTGCCATCTACAGCTTTTACAATCTCTTCGAGTACTTCAGCAGTTGCAGGCGTCTGATCTTGAACTCGACCACCATGATTCGAAACCACAATTGCACTAGCTCCCGCTTCTTTTGCCTTTAAAGCCCCCTTCACACTCATAACACCCTTCACAATAAATGGTACAGGTGTATTTGAAATGATTGCCTTTAATTGTTCTGTATTCATTCTTCCTGCAGGAGGCTGACACCCCTTCAAGAAAGGAAGTCCAGCTGCATCTACATCCATAGCTACCGCAAAGGCATTACTGTTTAAAGCTAAATTTAGCTTTTCCAAATAAGTCTCTAAGCTCCAAGGTTTAACCGTTGGAATACCATACCCATTATTCTCTTTAATAATTCGTGTCGCATTTTCCATTATACTAGGATCTTTTCCATCTCCTGTAAACGCACAAATGCCTGCTTCTATACAACCTTTTACTAAGATATCATTGTATCCATTATCATCATATGCATCTGAATAGTGCATGGCTACAGCTCCTACAGGACCTGCAAAAATCGGATATTTAAATGTATGACCAAATAGTTCTAATTCTGTACTTACTGGCTCATTATCAGTAATTGTATCCATATTCACACGAATGTTTTTCCAAGCATCATAGTTACGCATCGCAACATCCCCAATCCCTTTAGCACCAGGACCTGGAATCGTATTTCGACATGCCCTTCCATCACATACAGGACAAGACTTACATAATTTTGTCCCCATCACTTCACGACTTTTTTCCATCAATTCCATATAATTCATAATCATTCCTCCATTACATTCGCTATAACTAAACCTAATATTCCGGCTACCAGTTTCACAACCACAAACCAAGTCACACTTGCAGGATTGACTGAGGCAATAAAACCGAGTTGTCCGCCAAACACAAAAGCTCCACTCAAAGAAAAGGCAGCATTTATAATCTTGCCCTTCTTATTCATCTTACTAAATAAAGGAAGCATCGCAATACTTGTTCCAAAAGATAAGATAATTCCCATCACTGAGTATTTATCAATATTTAGTATTTGACCTACTCTTTCAATCTGATTTGAAAACTTTCTTAATACAATTTCACAAAACACTAAAGAACCACATACAATAATACTCATTTGAAATACAATGCGTAGTGCTTCATTGATTAATGTCGCGTTTGTGAAGTTCAAATTGAAAAAGAAGGTTAGACAAACTAGAAAAAAGAAAATATACCCAAGCATTTGTACTAATTTAGAAAAAACGGTTAATACTACAATTAATGTTTGAAATGAAATAAAAAATAAACCAATCAAAATAGCACAAATAAGAATTACGGGTAAAAACACAATCAAAAAATGATCAATATGCAATAAAAAGCCACAACCAATAAGAATAGGTAATAAACCTAAAATACCATACACAACTCCTTTTAAATAGTGATTCAAATCATCTGTATCCAGTTCATTTAAAAAGATTGGCAATTGAAAACTAATTAAGCATCCTAAAGTGGACGTTAATAATACACCACAGAAAATCAAGATATTATATGCATGTGTCATAGACTCTATAATGGAATATCCACCAAGATCTGGCGCCAACAAACTTGAAATAATCATTTCTTTATTTTCAAATAAAGTGGCATGACCATTTAAGAACGCAATCGCAATACAATAAAAGCCTCCTACGCTCATCATAAAATCGCCCATCGTTATAATGCCTCGATCAAAAGAAGTGGCTAGTCCAAGTCGATTCTTAAACATCTTGTCAAATAAGCCTAAAGCAGCAAAGCATAATAAAATAAAAATAATCGGATTCATGCATTCATTCTATAATAATAATGAAAAAAAGTCGAAGAAATTTTCTTCGACTAATGTGCGTTACTTGCCGAAACTTTTACTCTAGACCACAAATCCGCAATGATCTTACGTGTAGTTTCATCATATTGGAATACTTCATCCTTATCGTAACCAGCACGAGGTGTATATGCGTTGATACCATCATAATCTCCGTCTTTGCCACCAAGTTCTTCCATAACTTCTTTATTTGGTGAAGTATATCCAACATAACTTGAATTATCCATAGCTGCATCATAGCTAGTGATATAACGAATAAACTCATTCGCAAGCTTAGGATTCTTCGCATTCTTTGGAATAACCATCGCATCTGACCATAAGTTTGTTCCACTCTTAGGCATATAGAATCCCATATTTTCATTTTCTGACATGACATAAGCCGCATCTCCAGAATAAATAACTCCTAAAGCCTTTCTTGCCTGTGCCATATTATCAATAATTTCATCTGTTACAATTTCTGGATCCATTGTCTGAACACATTGAATCAACCAGTTATATGCTGCATTCAATTCATCTTGACTTGTCGTATTCATTGAATATCCAAGAGCTTTTAATGCCATCATGAATGAATCTCTTTCAGAATCATATAGATAGATATCTCCCTTAAATTTCTGATCTAAGAAAATATCCCATCCATCTTTTTCCAAATCTTCTTCAGATACTTTTCTCTTATCGTATACGATACCAACAGTACCCCAGAAATAAGGAATTGAATATTCATTCTTTGGATCATACGGAAGACCTTTGATCGCATCCACCAATTCACCTAAACATTCTTTGCGAGTTTCTGGCTCTAATTTTTGAAGCATTTTTTCCTGCATCATTCTTTGAATCATATAATCACTTGGAACTAATACATCATACGCATCGCCATTGGCAACCTTAATATACATCTGCTCGTTTGAATCAAAGTTATCCATGATAACCTTAGCTCCCGTTAACTCTTCAAAACCTGAAATGATATTTTCACCTGTATATTCACCCCAGTTATATACATGTAAAGTTTGTCCTGCATAAGGCTGACTACCAGCTGATTTATTTAAGCCAAATAAAGAAGCCACTAAACCAACGACTACAACACCTGCAACAGCCCATTTCCAAGGTTTATTTTGTTTTGAAGGACTTGTCTTTTTACGAATGATAGGTAAGATATTCACAATTGTTAATGTGATTGTGATCAACAAGACAACCAATGTACTAATCGCATTTACACTTGGATTAATACGCTTAGACATTGTATACACCATAATACTCAAGTTTTTCACACCTTGACCCGTTACAAAATATGAAATAACGAAATCATCAAAAGACATTGTGAACGCAATCAAAGCACCTGAAACAATACCCGGCATAATTTGTGGCACAATAACTTTTACTAAAGCTTGCCAAGGCGTAGCCCCAAGATCCATTGCAGCATCGGCCAAGTTTGGATCTAATGATTTGATCTTAGGCATAATACTCAAAATAACATATGGAATACAGAAAGCAATATGTGCTAATAATAATGTCACAAATCCCTTTTCAATTTGGAAAGTAATAAATAGAAGCATCAATCCAATGGCAGTAACAATTTCAGGGTTCATGATTGGAAAATCATTGACCTGACTGACAAAAGCACGCAATACTTTCTTTGACTTTGATAAACCAATCGCCGTAATCGTACCGATGATCGTAGAAATAATTGTTGCCAATAAGGCAATAATAATTGTGATATACAAAGATTCCATCATACTGTGATTTTTAAGCATAGCCTCATACCAACGTAACGAGAACCCTGTAAAGTGTGTTAATGATTTTGAACTATTAAAGGAAAAAATAATCATGAATAATATTGGTGCATAAAAGAACACCAATAATAAAGCCATGCCTACTTTACCTAATACTCTCTTATCTTTCGACATGCCTATTTTTCCTCCTTATTACGCTCTTCCAATTTCCTTACAAGCATCATTAGAAGCATCATGATCATAGCCATGATCATTGAGATAGCTGAACCAAAGTTCCATTCTCCCACAGTAATGAATTGGTTTTCAATGACGTTACCAATCAAGAAGAATTGTCCTCCACCCAATAATTTAGGAATGAAGAATGAACTTACAGCTGGCAAGAACACTAATGTGATACCTGAAACTACGCCCGGTAATGAAAGTGGGAAAATAACCTTCCAAAACGTTTGGAATTTATTGGCCCCCAAATCCTGAGCCGCCTCTAATAAAGATTTATCCATCTTCGTTAAAGCCGTGTTGATCTGCAGAATCATAAATGGCAAGAAGTTATACACCATACCAATCAATACAGCAGCCTCTGTATATAAAAGTTCTGTATGAATTCCAAACAAGCCTAAAAAGCTACTAATAATTCCATCACTTGATAAAATACCAATCCATGCGTATGTTCTTACAAGCATATTGATCCATGTAGGAAGAGTAATCGCAAGAACTAAGATTTGTTGAACTTTAGGACTATTCTTAGAAATAAAGTATGCGATTGGATATCCAATCAACAAACAAATAATGGTTGTCTTAATGGCAATCCATAAAGAACGCCATAAAATCAACAAGAAATCTTTGTCTGTAAAGAAACGAACATAGTTATCTAATGTAAGCTTAAAGTGCACAATACTGTTGCCTTGCTGAATGATTGAATAAAACGCAATCAGCAACATCGGAAGCAACAACATGATGCAAGCCCACACAATATAAGGGATTGCTAATTGTTGAAATTTTTTCATTTTCTAGAATCCCATTTTCTCCATAACATGAATATCTTCCGCAAAGAAAGTAAGTCCGACTTCTTTTCCTTCCTCTACATAATCCGTTGTATGAATCTTAAATTCACGTCCTGTTGTCCAGAAAGTAACCTTATAAATTCCTTCCTTGATTGTTTCAGGATCAAAATCATAATCTACATCTAGATCTACTGTTTCGTTTTCGTCATCCAACTTCCAACCCTGTGCATTTGCCCAAGTCTTCAAGTCTGTATCAATAGCCATGGACTCCTTGATTTCATCCACTGTTTTAAAGAAGTTAAACGCAGAAACGGCTTCATTAGCCTTCTTGTTTTCAACAACCCTTTGGTCCACAACCCAAATCTTACGCGTAATTGAAGTTTTATTGTTTGTTGAGAAAGTAACAGTATATTCTCCTACTTCCTGTTTTAAATCTGTATCAATATCATGAATTGAAATAAACTCATCTGTTTCAGGATTCCAAGCCTGTGCATCGGCACGCGCAATGATTTCTTTATCATCAATATCCTTCATATCTTCTAAGTCTAGATAGAAGTCGTTGGCAGAAATCTTTTCTTTTCCATCTTCACTTGTGATCGCATAGTTCTTGTTTACGTGCATATTTACCGTAACGTGCGTACCAGGAACTGTTTCCACCATAATTTCATAGTGAACACCTTTAAATAATACACTCTCAACTTCACCAGTCATCTTGCCATCTTTCACATCCACAATATCAATATCTTCTGGGCGAATTACGACATCCACCGGTTCATTTTCTTTATATCCAACATCGACACAATCAAATGTAATATCATCAAAACGCACTTTCTTATCGCAAACCATACGTGCTGGAATAATATTACTTTCCCCAATGAACTTCGCAACATATTGATTGACTGGTTCATTATAAATGTCTTCTGGACTACCAACCTGCTGAATCTCGCCATCCTTCATGATAACAATCTTGTCTGACATTGTTAGTGCTTCTTCCTGATCATGCGTAACGAAGATAAATGTGATTCCTACTTCTTGTTGAATCTTCTTTAATTCATACTGCATTTCTTTACGAAGCTTTAAATCCAACGCACTCAAAGGTTCATCCAACAATAATACGCTTGGCTCATTAACTAAGGCACGCGCAATCGCAACACGCTGCTGCTGACCACCAGATAGTAAAGTAACATCTTTATTTTCAAATCCTTCAAGACCAATCAACTTCAACATTTTCATGACCTTTTGATCAATAACGTCCTTACTCATCTTTTTAATTTTCAAACCAAACGCAATATTGTCATACACATTCATATGAGGGAATAGTGCATATTTTTGGAAAACCGTATTCAACTCACGCTTATAGGCTGGCACTTCACAAATATCTTCTCCATTTAAGATGACTTGTCCTTCGCTAGGTTCTAAAAAACCACCTAAAATACGTAATAAAGTTGTTTTTCCACAACCACTAGGACCTAATAGTGTGACAAACTCATTTTCATATATATCTAAATCAATACCCTTTAACACAACTTGACCATCAAATTCTTTTACGATGTGGCGAAATTGAATTAATTTATTCTTTTCCTGTTCCATGTATGTTCTCTCCTTGTCAATTAAAATACAGGCGGTGTAGATACCCATAATACTTTGGCATCCGCACTCGATACGTTTTCTAAATAATGCCCTTCCTTACCTGTAATATAGAAGGTTTCTTTTGATTTAACTTTTAACCTTTTATTACCAACAACTAAAACAACACTGCCCTTTAAAATATAGCCAAATTCTTCTCCCTCATGAGCCTTGACTTCCTGTGACTTTGCGCCCGGTTTTAAAGTCAATAAAAGAGGTTCCATCTGATTCTTCTGGGCATTAGGAATAATATATTCCGTAACCAAATCATCTTGCTCATTCACAAAAAAATCTTGCGTATGGAAAACAATCTGCTCTTCCTTGCTTGATTGAAAGAAATCTGCCAAATTGGTACCTAAAGCTTCCAATATATTCTCCAATGCAGAAATGTTTGGACTTGTTAAGTCGCGCTCTAACTGCGATAAAAAGCCTTTCGTTAATTCACTACGATTCGCAAGTTCTTCCAAAGTCAACCCATTCTGGGTTCGAAGCTCTTTTAGTTTTTTGCCTATTTTCATTCAATCACCCCTGCTTGTTTTTTATACTAAACTTTTTGTTTCATTAAAAGAACAAGTCTATTATATAGGAAACCATCAATTATGCAAGAAAAAAAGAGCATTTTTTTGCTCTAAAGTTAAAGTTATTTTACTGCTTCATATTTCTCAAACGATACAATACACAATTTGTCATAACTGCCAAATATAAAGCCTCACTCATACCTTGTGTCTGTAAAGTCAACGGATAATTATCACGAATCATAAAGTCCATACTGATGTTTGTTCTTTGCGATATTTTTAAGATCTTATCCACATTGATCTGTCCCTCATCCCAATACTTAGCAGTATTTCTCGTTACTTCCATATATTTGCCAAATTGAGTTTGTGAAAGCGAAAAAACAACTTCTCGTATAAAACGCATACGATCACCCATATCATTTTTTAAATTGTATTCAAAATCCTTAAATTTCGAACTTCTTTTAATATCTGTAAATAGTTCAGGATGAATCAATTTCATAATATCTTGAACCTGATTCCATGTTAAGCCTTCTAAATTAACGGGCTGATTATACATTTGATCAAAGAAAATCGAATCAATAGATTGATGATTATAATCTGCAAGAATAAGTACAATACGCGTTTGCGTGCGATCCTCAGAATGAATTTGCCTTCTAAAATTACGCAAAGACATATGGGCTGCTTTGGCAACTACTTCCTCTGAAATATTATTATCTTCAATAAATTGCACAATTTGTTTCATAAAAAAACACCTCCACGTTAAACCTTTAATGCCTAGGCTTCCTTATGTCTCATTTTGTTTTATCTATATTCATTTTGACTGCCTTTGTTGCTTACTGTTCTTTTTTGATTCTAGAACTTTTAGTCTCTATACATCAAAATTACATCACAAAAAAAGGGGCCTACTCGGCCTCTTTCTTTTGTCGTTCTATGTCTTCTCTGATCAGATCTTTCAGGTATCTGTTGACGCTCTCTTTTGTGTCTAGGTATTCCAGAATGTCTGCGTCATGTTTTAGATGAAGCCTGAAGGTCTTGATCTTGTATGTCTTATCGCTCCACTTTTGATTTGCTCTTTTTCTTGCCTCTGATACTGCCATCTTACTTCTCCTCCGTTTCCGTCTCTGTGTCTAGTAACTTAGCTTCGGTCACTAAATATTCTATGTAGTCCCAGTCCTTTTTTCCTGATGCGCTTAGAGTTCTTATAATTTTCATGATCGCTTCAGATAAATTAATTTCTTTTTCTAGATTGTCATTCTTTTCTGGTGTGCCATCTTTCCCAGAGAGCAATGAGTCCTTATTAACTTCTAGTGCTGCGGCCAATCTATCGATAGTACGCAGCGTTGCATTGTCTGGATCCTCACGCGTTAATGTGTAAATAGTGTTTATTGGTACACCGCTTTTCTTAGATAATTCCACGAGGGTCATACCCTTAAACCCTGTTATGATCTTGATATTTTTGCTGATTCCCATAAGTCTGTGTCCTCCTTAGTCCTCTATTATTTCCATTAGTACGTCCTTAGCGTCTTCGTCGCAATTGTGTTTGTATAGCCAGTTTGCTACTTCCTTTACTGTCATCATGTGTTCATTGTAATACAATTGATCCATCATGTCTTCTCTTAGTCTCATCACTGCTTCTTCTCTAGTCATGTTATGCTTCCTCCTGTAGTGTTCTAATTTGGCGTTGTGATTCTTGAATCAATGTTTCATATACGTCTGCTTCGTAAGCTAGTTTTCTGATTTTTCCGAAGTCAATGTCTCTTTCTTCTCTTTCGATTGCGTTTAATTCGTATTGAATTTCCTTTGCGATTTTGTTTTGTTTTTCAATCCAGTTTTGAATTCTAGTTTCTAGTGCTTCAAGGTTTTCTGTGTTTGTCATTGTGTTCTATCTCTCTTTCTTTTTACACTCACATTATAATGTATTACAGTACATAAAGCAAGCAAAAAAGCTATAAATAAAGCATAAAATAAAAAAAAGAAGGGAATGCTATTTTTCAAGCATTCCCTTGATCCGTTCCGAAAGATCTTTAACCTGTTCTTTTAGTGTAGCCACTTCCTTCTCCAGCTCGTTATGGCTTTCGATTTTTTTCGCTAGGCTGTCGACCTTTTTGTCCATCTGTTCTACCTTGTAATCCAGCAAGGCCGAATGTTTGGAGTTGCTGGTCCAGGTTGCTAGGACTGAAGGTACTCCGACGCAAAGTCCGGATATGATCGCAACCAGAATTGTATCAGTCATTATTCGTCCTCGTTTACTTCTGGCAAGCCCGCAAGGCTTGTTAGAATTGAGCATACGCCTGCCACGACCGTTGTGCTTGCTGCATACATCCAGTTAATGTCCGGAACGGCTGCTCCTACTGTGATAGAGGCTAGCGCTGTTTGAGCCATTGTCTTGATTGCTCGAACTCCTGCTGCTTCCCACCATGCTTTGTTTGTAAGTCTACTCATCCTCGTTACCTCCTACTAAAAAGGGCACGCCATCTGGCATGCCTTCAATCACCTATACTATTCTAGAAACCGTTTCTGATGCGTTGATCAGAGTTCCGGCTGCTGATGTAACCCACGTTAGAGCGACCTTGTTTCCTGGTGCAGCTGGTGCTGCCTGAATGACAGCGGATACTGGAAGAGTGATCACGTTGTCTGCTGCGGTTGTTGTTACTTGTGCTACGGCTCCCGGAACTGCTGTTCCGTTGGCATAAAGTTGCACTTGGTTTGTTCCCGCTGCAGTTGCTGAAATCACGAAGCTTCCATCCACTTTATATGTTCCAGGTTTTACGATCTCCAGAGCGTTTCCGTTTAGATTAACTCTGTTGTTTGTCCGAGTCTGAACGCTTCCTGGTGGGATCGTTGCGCCTGCTGCTAGTATTGCGCTTGTCGTGTTGACGACTTGGATCATCTTTATACCTCTAGGCTACTGTAGCGCCTGCTGGGTAGTAAGTTCCGTATTGTGGGTAGTAAGGCGGATTTGTGTAATATCGTCCTAATTGGCTCAAGATGTTATGAGTTTGTACGCTGTTTGAAATTGCCTGCAAGCTTTGATCATATTGAGTTTTCAAGGCATCATATTTGTCTTGCATCATTTGAGTCTTTAAGTTGCAGCAGCATTGTTCCATCTGGTGAGATAGGTTGTTAATGCTTTCCTGTACTCCTCCGAAACCTTGGCATAAAGAACTATTTACACCGTTGAAGCCATTCATCATGGCCATCTGCGTTGTGTTTGCGTTTTGCATTTGGTTCACGTTCATCTGGTTGATTAGCTGCGCGTTTTCGTATGCGTTTGAGCAGATTCCGTTTGTGATTCCGTCTAGCTTGCTAATAATAGCTTGTGTATCAAATCCGCGCTGAACCTCTGCTTGTGTGCCTTGCTGGTTGTTTCCCCAGGCTCCGCCACCAAATCCAAAAATCAAAAAGAATAAAATTAGAATGATAATCCCGTTTCCTTCTAGAAACCCATCTTTGTTTCCAGTTACAGAAGCGATATCAGATAATGATAAGTTGTCCATGTGTGTTCTCCTTTCTTATCTATCTTGATTTTGCAAAATCCTATTTTAGAAAGCCTTTGAACTGTTCCGCCATTTGTTTGGCTTGATCCAGTTGAGACTGTGTAAATTTTCCGGAGGCCATCAGCTCGTTTAGAAGTTGCTGTGGATCCTGCGTCCCTAGCATCTTTTTAAATTGCTGAAATTGTTGCATCATGTTTCCGTTTCCCCCTGGTCTATTTTGAAGTAGTGGATTCATGACGGTTGCCTCCTCTCGCATTCTGTTCTACCTTTGAAAGCCATTCCTTGAATTCTGCCTTCGTGAGGTACTTGTCTTCCGGTTGATCTTCTTTCACTTCCTGGAAGCTATAAGCCTTGATCGTACAGAAGCCACTTGCGTCTGCTTGTTTCTGATAAAAAACAGGCTTGTTACTGTCCATTAAAATCACGGACTGATTTGGTCCTAGAGTGAAAGCTTTAGCACTTTCGATTCCGTTTACAAATTGAATCTGGTTCATTTGTTGGGTTGGTGCCTGCATCTGCGGCATCCCGAACTGCCCAGGTTGCGGCATGAAATTATTGAAGTATGGTGTGTTCATTGTGTTCTACCTCTTTTCACCTATATTCTCTTATATTTTCATGTCTGGAACCGTCCCTCTTTTGTCCTTCTTTAGCTTGTAAAATCCGAAGGCCATATCTACCAAAAGGGCCCAGTAGTAGTCATTTAAATCTTTGACGGTTTCTTCGAATTCGTCTTTTGACATGCCTGCGTCCTGGTAGTGCCATTGCGAGTCTTGCGTTTTGCTTCTTAGCTGGTATACAACTTTTTTCTGTTTGTCGCTCAATCCTTGCTCCTCGATTAGAAAATGTGCAAAGTCTGGGCGTAGAGGTGTCTGGTATCTTCTATTTATTCTTCGATTCATTGTGTTCTATTGCTGATCCTTTCTATTTAAATGTTCCGTATGGCTTTACGTTTACTCCTGCCGAATTTAATTCTCCGGCGGCCATCCATCGTCGTGTTCCGTCGCCACCAATCCAGCTGATCCACACGTAGCCTTCTCGACGAACGTACCCGTCATAGTTTACATGCTGCCCTTTGATATATGTTAGGTCTGTGTCTTGTCCTTTTAGGCTTGGCGCGCGTCTGATCTTGATTGTACAAGCCGGATAGAATGTAGCTTTTTCGTATACAAAGTCTGAAGGGATACCGTTTAGCACGGATGCTGATCCCGTAGAAGTCTGGCCTCCTTGATTGAATGGCACGTGACTTGAATCTGTCCAGTTTGCGAATGATCCTTTATTTAAAATCACAGTTCCGTCTGTTACGAATGCAATGTCTGCGGACACGTTGTTTGGAAGGTGATAAGTGCCTTGTGCATTGCGGTCATAGCAGTGCGTAAATTTACCTTTTGCGACTTCCATGTGGCTGTGGTTTCCTGTAGCGTATCCCGTTGTCCCTTCGTCTCCGAAAGTGTCACCTTGTTTGAAGTATTTTACTTTCTTGATATCCTCGATATAGTTGTCGTGAATAAACATAAATGTGGCAAAGTTGATCGTTCCGTCTCTAAATAGAACTTTCTTGTCTGATTCTAGGAATACTGCGTTTCCGTTCTGTGCAGTGTCATAGGCTACTAGGTGGCAATCGCACGGTGCAATTGTTTCGTCAATTCCTGTGTCCTTTCCTGCGTTGTCTAGGGCGTTTGTTCCTAGGTGTGTTCCTACGTTGTTTCCTTGAGTTACATTCATGTACTCCATCGGAAAGCCTAAAAGCTGATATCCGCCTTTTGTAAGTTTTTGTCCTTTTCTCATATTTTGGACCTCCTTCTATTTATGATAAAAGAGCCTATTTCTAGACTCTTATTAAAAATAATTACTACACTAAATTCTTATTTAGTCAATTACTGCATAAGATACAACAGTGCATTAAATTCTGCATC
>NZ_JAJDMK010000063.1:0-14055 GCF_020593575.1 Holdemanella sp. DFI.5.55 | reverse complement strand
CAATTATGAGTCGTAATCCACGTATTGACAATAGGAGGTCACTTCATATTATCTCCTACTAAACATAATATTGAATAATCAAGAAATTTCAATACATTTTTTATTTTACAACCTACAATTTAACAAAATAGTTTTAGGATGCATATTACTTGCTTATTTGTTGTACATTTATTTTCATCATTATTATGAAGTAACATCCAACTTTGAAAAAAATATCATAAAAAGCCACCACATAGGCGACTACGATATCCATTTCATAATTTCTTCTTCACTTTTCGATACACACTTCGCAATTTGAGATACGCTCATATCATTTGAAAGCATAGTTTAGATTATCAATGTCATTTCTTGATTCATTTGCGCAATCTTTTAATCTGATTCGTTTGCACGTTTATTTGCTTCTTGTACTTTTTTATTTGCTTCCTCTAATCGTTTATGAGCTTCTTCAAATTCAAGTTTTAGTTCATTTTCTTGTTGTATTCTAAAGTCTTCAATCCATTTTGTCCAACAATCATTCGATATGGTTTCTACTCGTTTTTCTACCGTTTGAATTACTTCATCATTTTCTATCATCTTAGTTTTACCATTATCACGACAATTCAAAAAGTAATATACCATTTTTTCTTTATCATCCATCTGATCATAAGACTTATCTAAATTTTGTGTTGAATACACAGATATTTTCAACATGCCATCCGGAAAAAACAAAATACCATTATCATTTCTAAATTGAAGATCTATTTCAAATTCACATTCCTTACCATCATAGAACGCAATGACTTGACATGGGTTTAAATCATATTCTTCCTGTGATCCAAACAACCTCATAAGATAATATTCAGATAAGCGATGTAATTTGATTATATTTTGATCTATCAGAATAGCTAGTTTCATCTTGGTGTTATCGTCAAATTCTACAAAAGCTTCAAGTATTGGATCAAACCCCACATTCGTTACATTTACATTCACCACCTTTCTTTCCAAAAATACCGTGAGTAATGATTTTAAGGCATCGTTTGCCTCCTTACAATCTTCGCCAAACACATACTTAAAGGCGAAATCATTTAATAAATTTGCGCTACGCATGAGCACCTCTTTTCTAGTAGGGATTTCCTACATACTCATATACGTAAAAAAATGCACTTTTTCTAATAAATTTTAATTTTTGCGCAAAAAAAGCGCCTTTCGACGCTAAATCCATTTCATTTTCTTACAAATATTATATATACCATCATCTACATTGGCATCTGTGACTATTGTTGCGATATCCTTTAATTCCTGACACGCATTTCCCATCGCTACACTTGTCCATTGTGGATCAAACATAACCATATCATTAGTGTCATCCCCAAAGACAACCACATCTTTTAAATCACCACCAATATGCTGCATCATATCTAGAATACCTTGATGCTTAGCATCATATTGAAACATTAAATAATCGGGTACAAAACGCATATTCCCTAAAGTATCCTTTAAAGTCAATTCGGATTCTTTCTCTTTAGGGATTGAGATATACATTTTATAGATTACATCCAATGCATCTACATCTAAGTTCTCATCATAAATATATTCCGTTGGTTCCTTACGGTCTCCAACTTGATTCTGGAAAGTATGATCTAATGTATATACTTTAATTGAATCATCTAACGCAAATAAAACACCATACCCTAAAGACAAGGCTTGTTTGGCAATTTTCTTTGATTTTTCTAAATCTAAAGGAATATTTTGAACCAATTCATCACGAATGACTAATCCACCACCTCCGCAACAAACCATATCATGAAGACCCACGCTTTCCATAAACTTACGTGCTTTATAGTGAGCACGACCTGTCGCAATAGCCACAAAGTGACCTGCCTTTTGAAGTTCATTCAATGCCACTTGTGCACTCGATACGATTTTACCAGTGTTTCGATCAGTTAAAGTACCATCAATATCAAAGAAAAAATATTTTTTATTCATTCGATTCCCTACTTTCTTGTACCCTCGTCAATACAACCATCACATCTTAAATTTTGTTTCCCACTCAAGTTCGTAACATATTCTTCCATATCTCGAATTTCATGGTTTAGTGTCAATCCGCTTTTTCCACATACAATCTCTTCTATATGTCCATGAACTGTATCAGGTATCATCAAACCATTGCTCCTTTCACAATATCAAAAAGAGATCAAATTACTTGATCTCATGTACGTAAATATTATTAACACGATCTGGTCCTACAGAAATCATAGAAACACGTACGCCTGTGAATTCTTCAATGAAGTGTACATAGTCTAAACATTCCTGAGGCAATTGATCGACTGTAGTCATCTTAGTGATATCTGTCTTCCAACCTTTGAAAGTCTTATAGATTGGTTTAGCTTTGGCAACATCTGCCTGATCACTAGGAATATAGTTATATTCTTTACCATCGATTTCGTATCCAACACAAACCTTGATTTCATCTAAACCATCTAATACGTCTATCTTAGTGATAACAATATCTGTTAATCCACTCATTAAGTTTGCGTGTTTTACAGTTAATAGATCTAACCATCCACAACGACGAGGACGACCTGTAGTAGCTCCATATTCTCCACCGTGTTCACGAATCCATTCACCTTGGTCATCTAATAATTCAGTAACGAATGGTCCTTCACCAACACGAGTTGAATACGCTTTAACAACACCCACAACAGTCTGAATACGACTTGGTGCAACACAAGCGCCTGTAGTAACACCAGCACTTGTTGGACTTGAAGAAGTTACATAAGGATATGTACCATAGTTGATATCAAGCATTGCTGCCTGAGCCCCTTCAAACAATACTGTCTTATCTCCATCCAAAGCTTCATTGACTAAGTGTGTTGTTTCTTGAATCATAGGAATAATACGATCATAAATAGCTTCAAAATCAGCTACCATCTTATCGTAATCCATAGCTTTTCCACCATATACGGCAGTAAATAATTTGTTTTTGAAATCTAAGCAGTCTTTTAAACGAACTTTAAAATGTTCAAAATCCTTAAATTCATGATAACGAATACCATGACGGGCATACTTATCTGCATAACATGGACCAATTCCACGTTTTGTAGTTCCGATTTTATTAGATGCAGCTTGCTCTTCTAATTCATCTTGATATTGATGATATGGCATTAACATCTGTGCACGGTCACTAATAATGATGTGTTTAGTTGATAAACCATCTTTTTCTAATTGTTCCATTTCTTTTAATAATACGAATGGGTTACAAACAACTCCTGGACCAATGATACAAGTTGCTTCTTCATGTAGAACACCACTTGGTAATAAGTGCAATACATGTTTCTTACCATTTACAATGACTGTATGACCTGCATTGTCTCCACCTTGGAAACGAACGATCATATCCGCCTTTTCTGCTAAAACATCGACGATTTTTCCTTTACCCTCATCGCCCCATTGGGTACCTACAACTACTTGGCTTGACATAAGAGCCTCCTTTTAGGTATGTTCTTTACAATACCTAATTAATTATAAGTAACCCTCATATTATTGTCAATTGAGATTTTTTAAAAAAAGAGCTTGCACAACCATTTAATTCATGTTATCATTAATAGGCACTTAGGGGTATCGTCCAAAGGCTAAGATAGCGGTCTCCAAAACCGTTGATGTGGGTTCGAGTCCTACTACCCCTGCCAGTTTGAAACTTAAAACTCTCAAAAACGCTTTATATAAAGTGGATTTGAGAGTTTTTTTGTTGCCAAAAAGTCGATTTTTACCCGTTTTGGCAAACTTTTTGGCAAACAATTCGAAAAAAATTATTTTTTTTACTTTTAGAAACGTATTTTTTAAAGCTCGAATAAAGAGCTTTTTATGACAGAATAGTCTCCCAGATTATATATAGATCAACCTATAGCCAAAACAAATTTCAATCAACCTTCACACAATAATCTGAGATTGTTTTCATGAAACTAAGAATTACGTTTACTTATTCGTGCTCAATAAAGCACAAAAAAAAGCAAAGAAACATTAAGTTTCTTTGTTCTTATGCGTTCGAGATGTAATCACAGATGTTCTTAGATGCAGGTGCTTTCGATGAAGGTCTTCTTTTTTTACAACTTGGACAAGCCATCCTCACGGAAACTGAGAAAACTAAACTTGAATTTATTTGATTAGATGTGCTGTAATAATTGTATAACTATAAGAGTTAATAGTTATTTTAATATTATCAATTTCACAATACCAATTTTTACCCTGCTTATAAATATTACAATTCTTATCTAAAATTTTATTTTTACAAAATTCAACTACATCATTAGTATTCAATTTTAGATTCTTCTTAATTCTATCAATCCCCATTTCAGTAGTATGCACTTTACTTATATTATCAAGTAATATTTGTTTATCTTCCATAACTTAATCTCCTCAAAAAATTACTATTTATCTAACAAATCAATAAATTGTAAGTTATCTAACAAATAACTAAATTGTAAGTTATCGTTGCGTTTTTAATGTTCTCCATTCATCTTCTAAAATCGACATCAATATATCATCTGCATACTTAGCGCCATCCATAATAGCATCTCTTAAAACACCTTCCCGCTTAAATCCTGCTTTTAAATATACTGTTTCGGCTCTGGAATTGAATGAATACACATCTAATTCTAAACGATGTAATTTTAGTTTCTCAAAAGCAAAATCACGAGTAATTTCCGTTGCCCATGTGCCAATACCTTTTCCTCTTTCCGCTTGACGATAAAGACCTATTCGGAAATTAGCACACCTCAAATCCCAATCAATTTCATTAATTACACTTTCACCTATAATATCTCCGTCAGGTGCTATAATCAAAAAGAAATACCTATCATTTTCCTCAAGCGATTTCAGAAAAAAGGATACTACTTCTTCTTTTGAAAATTCTTCTTTACAGCCAGTCAAACGTGCCACTTCCTTATCTAAAGGACAATAATTCTGTTCATAATAATTAACTGCGTCATCTGCTTTGGCTAGACGTATTACAAAACCATCTTTTTCACTAATAACATCTGTGGTCATATAGTATTTCTCCTCCACAAATTCTAATTTATCGTTCCTGTATTTCCTTGCCGCTGAGGTACTCCACGTCTATTTCAAAAATTTGCACAGCCTTTCCTGCATGGGAAATTTCCTCATCAACTAACTGTTCGCTGGGATAGTATTTCATTGCAAATCGTTTTAACAGAGTTGTTGCTCTTGCACCGGATTCTATGAGGTGGCATCTGCCGAATACCACAACGCTCTGCACAAACGGTGCCCAATCTTCTTCTTTGATGGTTTCATTTCCATATACCGTGAAGCATACTTTGTCACAGGCACGCAGTGCATCTACTTTATGACCTACACGTGCTCCATGAAAATAAATTTTCTGCGCATCGTCATCGTAGACATAGTTGATAGGAATTGCATAGGGATATCCGTCATCTCCATTTACGGCAAGAACGCCACGTCGGCTGGACTGCAAAAGAGCCTTTGCCGTGTCAATGCTGATTTCATTTTTCTTTTTACGAATTGTTCTAAACATGATATTGCTCTCCTTTTTACGTTGATACAAATTCCGATTTTTTGATTTATTTTAACACAAAATATAAGTGGTTTGTAGAGAGGAAACATATCGTGTTTAATTTTCATACAAAAAATTTGTAACACCATCATATTACCAATAAAAACTTGTAAAAACCTATATTGCTTTATAACACCACCGTAATACCGTGAAAAACTGAATGAAACCGACAACGAACCAGTCGTAATACCTTCGTCGGCTATGTTGACAGAGCAACTAGAAATGCCTGTTCAACCAATAGCTGACGGAAGAATCTTTGATTTTACGACATTTTGCAGGCGTACTTGTTTTTGCAACAAACAGCGAAAACAGGTGTGCTTTTTCTATATCCGAGATTAAGTACCATTGCCGTTCTCCACCTTCGGCATTTTGAAACTTCATTCACAAATTATAAAAGAGAAGAACCAGATGCAAACAGAATTATTGTGATTAGACTTAAAACACTTGGATCTTATACAAACATACAAATTGGATCCACTTACACAGATTTAAACGATTATTCATATTTCTATACTCTACATGACATTGAGAACTATTATGTTTATGACCGTGCAAAATTCACCTATTTAATTGATAAATCCAAAGTCATCTTTAAACAACGCTTAATAGATGATATAGATAAACCTTTCAAATACGTATCTATAGAATTATTAGAAGGCCATTATATAGATGATTTATCTTTAAATGCTTTAAAAATATTTTTAGAATAATATTCACTAGCAGCTATAACTATTCGTTATACATAAGGCTCTTCTTATAATTATCATACTAAGCATTCAACAGTAATAAAGGTGTTGTTCGAAACCCATTTCGTTACAACACCTTATTTTTTATTTATTCTGCCATGGATACGTTACTTTCTTTTTTTCACTAGTTTTATCGGACCACATCGAACTAATATTATGCTCTTTGCAATAATCAGCTACTCTTTTTCCTAATAGCTTTTCCGTTTTATCAAAATTTCTTGCTGTTTTTTTATCCAATACGTGATTATTCCAGCCTTTAAAATATATTTTCCATGGTTCATCACTATCTTTAATCGTATGTTGACGATAACGAACCAAATACGCAGGATCAACTATACGTCTTTTGCATTTATGCGGCGCATGATTTGAAATGTATTTCCTGAACTATTCATGAAAATATAAAAATTCGTAGAATGTTCCTAATTTAAAGGAAATCTACGAATTTTTCTTATCACCCATTGGGTGAACTTTTCATATAAGAAAAGCTCCTCTATAATATAGGCGTCAAAACCCAAAAAAGGAACCATACCTATGATACAAACTAATTCACTTTTTACAAGATTAATTTTAACGGTGGGAATCCTTCACATAAAGAATTCGTAAAAAATGAAATGGATTTTCTAATTTCAAGTCTAGCCTACAATCTTTATCATGTATTCCAGCAAACAATATTAGAAGAAAAAGATCAGACAATACGAATGAATACATATCGATTGAAATATCAGAAAATAGCAGTCAAAGTGATACAACACGCAAGACAGGTAACGCTTAGTTTTAGCAGTGCCTACAAAAATAAAACTCAGTTTACTCAGTACTGGAATAAAGTGTTGCAGATTTAACGTTTTGAACCTATATTTTAAAAAATCAGCAATGTCTGATATCCTTTTATATACTCATTTCAAACCATTCGAAAACAAAATGAAAAAGATTAGCCAATTTGGATCCATCAACAAGGCTAATCTTCTTTTATTATCTTTTCATGAATAATTCAGGTATAGTTATTTTTAAATCTCTCATTTCTGGCAAACAATTTGGCAAACTTTTTATTAAATCAAAACCTGAGATTTTATTTCTCTGTTTTTTTAATCCTCAATAATTCTTTCAGGATGATTTCGTTTCATATACAAATAGAGTGCATATCTAGGAATTTCATAAATATTCTTATACTTCTTATCCCTAATAAAATCATGCACTAATTTTAAATCATCAACATTCTTACAATAAGTTAATGTAACAATCTTCGATCAATAAAATCAAATTCTTCAAGCATCTCTTTTGTTTCTAAATATAATTCTTTATAATTCATTGATTATCCACTAAACACATCTATCATATCCACAAACCACTTTAAATCATTCATATTCTTAAAACTATGAGCGTCAATATAAAGTCTTCCATCCTCATTCAAGTTTATTGAAAACTTATGATTTGATAAAGCAATAATTTGCTTTAGTCGATTCGAATCCAATATCTCAAGAACTAATTTTTCATCTCCACAAGTCAAATTAAACTTCTTATCAAATGTCTCATATCCAGTTTTAATACTTTGTTTATCCAATGCATTACAAGGATATATAGTTAGCCACGTATTAAACTTTTGGTCAAGCTTACACAACAACCGTTCACCCGTATAAACTGTATTTTCATTCTTTTCCTACAAGCCAGTCTCATCACGCAAGACCTCTGTCTCATCTGTGAGTTTAATGGTACAAAACGCTACAGAAAAACCTTTATATTTACCTTGTACATATCCATTGCCGCTACAATAATCATGTTTAGGTAAAAGAATATTCGTATCGCTAACATTAAGCATATGAGTATTTGGATTAAATTGCACATCCTCAAAGAATTCTTTTATAATCTCATCCATACCAGATGCGGTACTCTCCTCCTTATCCTTGATCATCTGTTCTAAGCCAAGAATCACATATCCAATAATAACTAAAACAAGATTACCACCAAACACAATACCCACTAACGCAATCAATAATCCTAGTATAGACAACAATCTGTTACCCATACCATTCATCTCCCTTCACTCCCATATTAACAAGCCCACAAATACATCTCAAACAATGCACTAAATTAGTCAAAATATAGAAAAAGAAGGTCAATGATCACTGGCCTTCTTTCATTAATTAGTTCCTTTTACTGTGCATAGCGCTTTAAATAATCTACATCTAAAATTAAGATTTTATGATACACCATCGTAATAACGTTTTCTTCTCTTAATCCACGCAAGATACGATTGACACTGTTTCTTGTGGATACCCCACAGAAACTGGCAATATCATCGTTCGTGATTTGCAAATCAATAAATATACCTTTTTTAACTTGTCTACCAAATAACGAAATCAAATGATAGATAAATGCACACACAGCTCCATTTTTCCCATTCATTGTCATGAGTTGCTGTCGATAAATAGCTTCGGTCATCTTTTTACGATAATACGACTCTATATATGCATGTAATTCTTCATTTTCTTTCACATATTGTTCAAAGAATTTTCTGTTGATTCGATAGAAAGATGCCGTATCACTTTCGATACGAGCATGAAATGATGCCGTAGTCATTTTATTGATTTCATCTTTCAACAAAGAAATTATATCCAAACCTTTTAAATAAGTGATATTGAATTCACGCCCATCACATAAAACAATACTCACTTTCACAACACCATCTTTTAATACGTAAATATCTTCTTGGTCGTGTCCATCCATCATCAAATATGTATGTTTCTTTTTTATGACTTCAGGAAGATTCTTTTCTTCAAGAAAACTTAAAACTGGCTCACTCATAAATAACCCCTTCTCAATACGTCTAATTATAACATACTCACCAATCTCATTTTTAGTAACATATGTCACGAGAGAATATAACATTTAAACGTTACACACTTAATATATCATACTTTTATAAACAACACACAACATCAATTAATTTCTACAAATAATTGTTAAAAAATATAAACGATGTAAAATACTACAATTATAAAATATCAATATTCTCTCCAGATAGAGCCTTATTCATACTTCTTACAGCACAGAATTTACCACACATACTACAAGTGTCACTATGATCATCTTCTGGCATACGAGATTGACGAATTGCTTTTGCGGTTTCTGGATCTAGCGCACACTCAAATTGCGCATCCCAATCTAGATTCTTTCTTGCGTCAGCCATCTTGTCATCAATATCTCGTGCTCCTTTAACACCTTTGGCAATATCAGCCGCATGTGCTGCAATCTTAGAAGCAATGATTCCTTGTTTTGTATCTTCAACATTTGGTAAAGCCAAGTGTTCTGCCGGTGTTACATAACATAAGAAGGCTGCTCCTGACATAGCTGCAACCGCACCACCAATAGCCGCTGTAATATGATCATAGCCTGGCGCAATATCTGTAACTAATGGGCCTAACACATAAAATGGAGCACCCATACAGATTTGTTGCTGAACCTGCATATTGGCCGCAACCTGATCTAATGGAACATGTCCAGGTCCTTCGACAATAACTTGTACGTTATGTTCCCAAGCACGTTTTGTAAGTTCTCCTAAACGAACCAATTCTTCGATTTGACAGACATCTGTGGCATCTGCTAAACATCCAGGACGACAAGCATCTCCTAAAGAAATCGTCACATCATATTTTTCACAGATATCCAAGATTTCATCATAGTATTCATAGAATGGGTTTTCTTCACCTGTCATTGACATCCACGCAAAGACTAAACTTCCTCCACGAGAAACAATATTCATTTTACGTTTGTGTTTTTTGATTTGATCAATCGTCTTTCTTGTGATTCCACAGTGCAAAGTAACAAAATCCACACCATCTTTGGCATGTAACTCGACTACATCCAAGAAATCCTTTGCGGTTAATGTATTTAAATCTCTTTGGTAGTGAATCACACTATCATATACAGGTACAGTACCAATCATAGCTGGACATTCAGATGTTAATTTTTGACGGAATGGTTGTGTATTTCCATGACTCGATAAATCCATAATTGATTCTGCGCCAAGATTTACGGCTGCCATAACTTTTTCCATTTCGACATCATAATCTTTACAATCTCTAGAAACCCCTAAGTTTACATTGATCTTCGTGCGTAACATACTTCCCACACCTTCAGGATTTAAAGATTTATGGTTTTTATTGGCCGGAATTACAACCTTACCACATGCGACTAACTCTCTTAGTTCTTCTTCAGTCATTTTTTCTTTTTGGGCTACAATCTTCATTTCTGGCGTAATAATCCCCTTACGCGCAGCATCCATCTGAGTGGTATATGTAGCGCCTGTACTTACTGTACCTTCATTTGTGTTCATTTTAAAATCTCCTTTTCCAAATGATTATTTAACGTGACAAAAAGTGGTGCCCCCATTTCGCCACAAAAAAAAGTGAGCAACCAATATAGGTATACTCACACTAAAAAGACAAAGTATTTCCCTACGTTGGCATTATCCAAATCAGGTTATAGGTCGAAAGTCATACTTTCCTCTCAGCCTGTACTACAAGCTCCCTTTTTTCATTTACATTTAAGTTATACACCAATTCTAAAAGATAGTAAAGATATAAGACATTTATTTTCGAACAGGCTTTTCTTCTTTATCCCAAATTCCAATTCCAGTAATGGCACAAATCATTGAGAAAATAGGAACGACAAAGATAAACCATGCGTATGGAATATAAGCTGTTGAGCACCCAAGTACGCCCATGACATAAATTGTCGCAACACCCCAAGGAACGATAGGCGCAGATAATGTCCCAGAATCTTCGAGTGTTCTAGATAATACTTTACGAGAAACATTCATATCTTCATAAGTCGATTCAAACGTTTGTTCAGTTACAATGATAGATACTGTTTGTCCGCCAGCTGTTAAGAAGTTCACAACATAACAATACACCAAAGTGACAAACACTAGTACTGTACGATTCTTTATAAATTTTAAAAGAACATTTTTTGCCAAAACATCCAAAATACCAGTAGACGTTATGACAGCTCCCATTACACTAGCAACCATAAATGTCACTAATAATTCAGACATAGAAAGTACACCACCACGATTCAACATTGGATCAACAATGGATACACCTGTTTCAATGCTGAAACCATTAAAAGCATAGTTCATTAAATCAACAAAGTTTACCCCTTGAAATACCATCGCAAAAGCAGCAGATACAACTACGGCTAAGCCCATTCCTAATAAGGAAGGTAATTTAAATACAGAAATCAAAATAACTAGAATAGCAGGTAAAATCAATAGAACATTGATATTGAAATGTTTAGATAGCGTATCTAAAATCAATTTTTGTTGGGCAAGGTCCATACTTCCACCACTATAATACAAGCCGGCAATTGTAAATAAGATCAAAGCGACTACAGCTGCAGGAAGTGTTGTATACTGCATAGAATGAATGTGAGCATATAAAGGTACTTTACTTACACCACTTGCTAAATTGGTTGTATCTGATAAAGGCGACATCTTATCTCCTAGCCACGCTCCAGAAACAACGGCACCTACAACTAATGGTACGGGAATACTTGTTGTAGCGGCAATTCCCACCATCGCAAGACCCATGGTTGCCACAGAACCAAAGGATGTTCCTGTAAATTCACTCGTTAGGGCACAAAGGACAAAAGCTAGAGGTACTAAGATCTTCGGTGAAATCACTTGCATACCATAATACATCAATGATGGAACGGTTCCACCGGCCATCCAGATTCCCACAAGCATACCGACCATAATGACAATCAAAAATGTCGGCATACACTCAGCCGCTGTTTTAATAATATTCTGTTCCACTTCACTCCATGGAATATTTAAAAATTTTGTGGTAATAACCGCAACGATCACACCCGCAAATACCGATAGTGTTGTATTGCATCCTAAGTTGATCATAATGATCAATACGGCAATAATAGCCAAAAATGAAACCACCGCAAATAGGGTTGTTGGCTGTTTTCTTTCTTTGTTCATATCAAATTTCCTTCTCTTTCATCTATAACAATTCGTCCTTTAGAAAGTCTAGAGCCGCTTTCATTCTTGCTTCTCTAAACGCAAATGATTTAAAACGATGCTCTGCTCCTTTGACAATAATACATTTTGCTCTTTCCTTAAAAATTTCTTTATACTTGTAACTACACTCACACGAAGCAGTAATGTCTTGATCTCCATGAATGGTACAAACATTTTTATCAAACAATGAAGCCTCTTTATAAGGATCGAGTGTACATGCATCTTGGTAAAATTTAAGGCTCAACTTCAATCCTTCCACATCTGCACATCCATCTTTTTCAATGTTTGAAACGTTCTGGCCACACAAAGTCAAATGTTCCTTCAAGTTATAAACTAAATCTGGTGCAGGGCACCATAACGACAATGCTTGAACTCTTTCTTTACATTGTCCTGCTACCATACTCGCTACGCATCCTCCTAGACTACATCCGTGAAGCGCAATTTTTTTAGAATCGACAAAATCTAAAGATTCGACATAATTCAACATGGCTTTCGCATCCAGAATCTCACTTGAAATAGTCATATCTTCAAAGCGTCCATCGCTTTCTCCGCTGCCATTCATGTCAAAGCGAACACTCGCAATACCAGCATCACACAATCTTTGAGATAACTCATTATGCACAAAATTTATTTCATTGCGATCATCACAAAATCCATGAAGTAGAATGACCATAGGCACTTTCGAACTTACATTGTCTGGCACATGAAGCATACCTCGTAATGTCAATCCATCCCGCTTAATTTCTACGTACTTCTGCATATATTTCCCTCCGTTTTGGGTATAATACCACAAAAAATATAATTTATTTATACCTTTTTAACACATGTATACATTTTGAATACATCAATAGCCTCTTTGTTCATCAAGATGCTATTTTTTCTTATATATTGTTGCACGGTATCCTTCCCCTTTTTTACTTTGATACATTACCATATCGGCTCTACAGTATAATTCATCAAAGGTCAATTCTTCTTTTCCATCATAAATGCAAGCCCTAAACTCATTATAATCGGATGATCTTTTATAGATTCAATTTGGATTTGTTTCAAATTCTCAAACAAACGTTTAAAGAAAGCATTGGCACACTTACGTTCCGTAACACCTGGAATAAATAACGCAAACTCATCTCCACCAAGACGCATGGCTACATCTTTATCACGACACGATTTTTGTAGCGTATGCGCAATCGCAACAATGACCTCATCCCCAGCCATGTGTCCATACGTATCATTAATGGACTTAAATTTGTCACAATCCACTAAACATATCATGCCACTGACTTTGTTGTTTAAAACACGCTCAATCATCTTCTCTCTACTACGACGATTTGAAATTCCCGTCATTGTATCTGTTTGAGCTAAATATAATAATTTGTCTTCTCGCTTCTTTTGATCATCAATACATTCCGCATAATATAGAACATGGAGTAAACTTCCATCCTCATCATAATCAATCGGAATAAAACGGACTCAGCACCAGCCAGAAATCTTACCATAGAAAACACTATCTATGGATTTTTTGCCTTAAAGCCTTGCTTCTAATGTCACAAGATCCATAAATTCAACTTCTCGATCTACATAATCAGCTTGACTGAATTTTCGATGAATCTTACAAATTTGATCCATAAAATTATCTTCTATATCCTAAATTTCATATTTTCCTAAGGCTATGTCACAACAAACAGTTGATAAATAGCCATTTTTATAGGGGAGTATCA
>NZ_JAJDMK010000062.1:0-14473 GCF_020593575.1 Holdemanella sp. DFI.5.55 | reverse complement strand
TAATACATAACGAGCACCATCCTTTGTACAAGGATATAGTACCTGTTATATTGACAATATCGATGTCTATTTAGTGCATGGGGTCGTTAGATGGGTACTCACATTAAACATTATAGGAATGTATTCTTCATCTTTACCCTAAGCTTAGGCGTAGCCGGAGCTGCCCGATCTACATTACTATCAAGAATCATCAGTGCCCTTATTATCCTGATCCTTTTAAAACAGCCCAAACAAGATTTATATATTGATTCCTATTTAAGTATCCAACCAGAAATTGAAACAATCACAAAAATATTAAAAACAGGTATTCCAACCGGCATTGAAAATGGTATGTTTCAATTTGGAAAACTCGTCATTCAATCCACTGTATCCACAATGGGATCAACCGCCATTGCCGCCCAAGTCATGGTGGCCATGCTAGAAAGTTTTGCATGTCAAGCAAGCATCGGTATTGGACTTGGTATGATGACTGTCGTAGGAAAATGTGTAGGTGCTAAAGAATACGAACAAGCGAAACACTATACAATCTTACTCACAAAATATGCATGGATAGCCTGCATTATATGTTGTGCAATAATCATGTTTCCAATTCAACAAATCACTAGTCTTGCTAGAATGGAGCCAGAAAGTGCCAAACTAGCCATTTGGTTAACACGCATTGTCTTCACATACAAAATGATATTCTGGACACCCTCATTCTTACCAGGCTATGGCCTAAGAGCTGCTGGTGATGTCAAATTTAGTATGATCACATCCACTCTATCTATGTGGATCTGCAGAGTTGTAGTCACAATCTTTTTAGTCCATCAATTCCATATGGGCCCATTAGCTGTATGGATTGGTATGGGATCTGATTGAACAGTACGCTCATTTATTTTCTTAGCTCGTTTTAAATCAAATAAGTGGCTAGAACATAAGGTCATCTATCACAAAAAGAGTAGTTCACGCTACTCCTTTAAAAATCTAATTGTTCACAAACAGAAGCATAAATATCTTGTTGCGTTAAAAGAGTGTCAATCAAATAATTTCTTTCAAAATCATATTCATCTGAATCATCATTTCTTTTGATAATGGTTCATTCACTGTTTTTAACATATAATCAAACAACCGAAAATGATTTTGTGTTTCGAGTGCATCATCTGAATCCATTGTTAAATCGTTCGTTTCAAATATTCTTATTGTTTGATCCTTTGACAATTTAGAGCCTTCAATTTTATTAGGATGATACGCAAAGTTGATTTGTGTCCACACATACAAATTCGAATGTGAAATCAACTCGTTTTTAATATTAGTCATACTTTCTTAAATATTTGTCCCATAAAATACTGTAGCTGTATCTTCCACCAAGGCCAATCATGATAGACATCATAACCCCAGAAATCACACCAAGCCTTGATTTGTTGATCATATAGAATGGTGCTGATTTGTCTTAATGATTCAACGCATTCTTGTTCCCAATTGCCTTGTCCTACACAAAAGATCAATTTGGATTGTCTATACAATTCCATATAGGGATGATCTAAAGCCATATTTTTCATGTAGGCACATGGATTATTATGGTACGTATTTTCATCATGATAATCTCCATAGAATATTTCTGTATCATAAATGCCAGATAAGGCTAATAAGGCATCGAATTGATTTGGGAAACGGAAAATTAAATTAGCGGCATGCGTTGCACCTAGACTTGCCCCTGCAACCATCCACTTATCATGATTGTTCATCTTTTCTTGTACACTAGGAATTAATTCTGAAAGAATATATTCAAACCAAAGTTCATGTTTCAACATACGCACCTTTGTATTATAAGGATAAGACCAAGTTTCTGTATCCAAAGTATCACACGTTACGATCGTTAATTGATTGGCTTCAATCCATTTAGAAACTTCATGAATCATACCACGATCTTCCCATTCAAAAAAACGTCCATTTTGGCTTGGAATAGCTAGACACAACTTACCGCCTTGGCCATAGATTTTATATTCCATTTCACGATCCAAACAATTTGAATACTCTTTTATATATTGCACTTGCATGGTGTTACCCCTTTCATAAAAATTTTGTTTTATTATAGCACATTTTATTGAGTTTTAAGGTTTCTTGCTTTATAATTGTACTGTTTTTGACAGGAAAGTGAGTGACAGTATGTCCAATAAAGAAAAAATTCTTAACATTGCCGTTATCGCCCACGTTGATGCCGGTAAAAGTACGTTAGTAGATGCGTTTTTAAGACAGAGTGATGTTTTCCGTGACAACGAAGAAGTTGTTAACTGCATCATGGACTCAAACGATCTAGAACGTGAACGTGGAATTACTATTTATTCTAAAAACTGTTCCGTTATTCATAACGGTGTAAAAATTAATATTGTAGATACGCCAGGTCACGCCGACTTCTCAAGTGAAGTTGAACGTATTATCCGTACCGTAGATACAGTTATCTTATTAGTTGATGCGAGTGAAGGTCCAATGCCTCAGACTCGTTTCGTATTATCAAAAGCTTTGGAAATTGGTTTAAAACCTATTCTATTGATCAACAAGATCGATAAGAAAGACCAAAGAGCTGAAGAAGTTGTCGATGAAGTTTACGAATTGTTCTTAGACTTAAATGCCAACGACGAACAATTAGACTTCCCTATCCTTTATGGTGTAGCTAGAGAAGGACGTGTTCAATATGACCTTAAAACACCTAGCGACAACATCGACCCATTATTCGATACAATCTTAAAACATTGTGATGTATATCCAGATATGGATGAAGAACCTCTTCAAATGCAAGTATCTGCCTTGGCATACGATGAATACATTGGTCGTTTAGGAATTGGACGTTTATATTCAGGTGTTTTAAAACAAGGTCAACAATATATTCGTTGTAACCAATCTGGATTGAATGCCAAAGAAAGCTTATCTAAATTATTCGTATACAAAGGATTATCTAGAACAAGCGTTCCAGAAGCACATTCAGGAGATATCGTTGTTATTGCGGGTATGCCAGATATTAGTATTGGTGATACAATCTGTACAGCTGATCATGTTGAACCAATGGAACACATTGAAATTGAAGAACCAACTCTATCAATGAACTTCCATGTTAACTCAAGTCCATTTGCCGGACAAAGTGGTAAGTATGTGACAAGTCGTAACTTAAAAGAAAGACTTGAAAAAGAACTAGAAGTAAACGTTGGATTAAAGGTTGAACCAACCGATTCAGCCGATTGCTTCAAAGTAAGTGGTCGTGGTGAATTGCATATTTCTGTATTGATTGAAAATATGCGTCGAGAAGGTTATGAACTAGCTGTTTCTAAGCCAGAGGTTATCCTACACAAAGACGAAAATGGACACAAAGTAGAACCAATCGAAGAAGTTGTATGTTTAGCTCCAGAAGAATATTCAGGAACAATCATCAACAAATTAAATCTTCGTAAGGGTGTTATGCAAGATATGTCTGAAGAAAATGGATATGTTAAGATCGTGTATACAGCACCTACTCGTGGTTTATTAGGTTTCCGTTCAGAATTTATCAATGATACACACGGTGAAGGTACATTAGTACGTCGTATTAGTGGTTATGAACCATATAAAGGAGAAATCGCACAACGTATGGAAGGTGCTATGATTTCAACTGAAACTGGTGAAGCTATGACTTACGCCCTATGGAACCTTCAAGAACGTGGTCAATTATTCATTTCTCCACAAACACCTGTTTATGAAGGTATGATCATTGGTCAAAGTTCTAAAAACATCGATTTGGATGTTAACCCATTAAAGAACAAGAAATTAACAGCCATCCGTTCAAGTGGTCGTGATGAAGCTATGCTATTAACACCACCAAAAATCTTCTCACTAGAAGAAGCATTAGAATGGATCAACGATGATGAATTAGTAGAAGTTACACCAGATGCGATTCGTATCCGTAAAAAAGGTTTAACGGCTCTAGATCGTCGTAACTTGTATCGTCAAAAGATGAATGCTCAATAAGGCTTGGATAATTCCAAGTCTTTTTATTCAGCCCACTCTATTGCTTATTTTATGATAATAAACATGTACGAAATATGTATTAGGGTGAATGGCACGTGTACTATAGGTAGGCCTCTACGCCTACCCATTTCTTTTTATATGGAATACGAAAAAGGTAGGTACACAACACCTACCAAGTTACGTGGGCTCATCACCCTAATACTTATCTATTACCAGCTTCCGCCGCCTCCGCCACCGGCGCCTCCACCAGAGAAGCCACCAAAGCTAGAGCCCATGCTATCGGCTGTACTTTTCATTTGTTCTGTTTGATAATCCATTAAATTCTCATGAATCGGTTCATACATATTTCTTGTCAACATTCTGTAATAGAAATAAGAAGAGTATGGATCTGAATAATAAGAATCATACCAATCTGGTTGTGCCAAAGGAATCGTACTAAATTTCTTTGTCCACATTTCAGATAATCCAAATACCATCGCATATGGAATGACATCATAATAATAAGATGGATTTTCTAAAGATAATCTTTCCAATTGTGGTACTTCTGCCTTTTCAACAAAGTCTTTAAAACCTAATAGTTCAGGAGCTACACTTTTAAAGTATTCACTCACCACATTAAATTTAGAAATCAAAAGTATTGGTAGTGAAACAACCACAATGCCTATCATCATAAATTCAAATGGTACAATACTTAGAATCGAATCGCATTGTCTATAAATAAAGTATGCTAGAATCAAAATAAACGCAATACTTAATACTTTCTTTAATACAACTAGTTTATTCTTGTTAAATACATTTGTTGCTGCTGCAGAATAATTTAAAACCATCATAAGCACAAAGCTAAATGTCGCAAAAATGGTTTCAATCAAATTATCTACAATACTATATCGAGTATTGAATAAGATACATACAATCATACAAATCGTGGCTAGAATAATCGTCGCAAAGCCATGATCAATTGTTGATAAATTCTTATCTCCACTAAATTCATCATTCAAAGCTTCTTTGGCATCATCCATAGCCTTACCAAACTTACTTGATAATTTTGATAATTTCACACTATTTTTAGTTTTAAACAATCCGTTATAAATCTTCTTTTGATGCTTTAAAATCGGTGGTTCATGATTCTCTACCTTTGTAAGTACTAAATCATCCTCTTTTTCAGAAATGGTTAAATATCCCTTACTAGCCCAATATGGAATCAATGCCACTAAATCTTCTTGATCCACGGACTCATCTACAATCGTTCCAACCATAGCTGGATCCATATCTTTTAGTGGATAGAAATTCACAATTGGTGTAATATGCGTTTTCTTTAATAAGAATGCACGAATCAAACTATATAAGCCAAATAGAATAGCTAACCCTAAAAAGACAAATGGAGTCTTTGAAGTTGTTTGTTTGGCACCTACAAAATAGTTCTTTCTTAACTTACCAAAGATGGTAATGGCTTGTTTTACACCAATATCATAGGCATCTCCACTAATAGAATTCGAAGTAATGATTGGAGTTACATTTAAATCATTCGATTGATTTCCTAGACTTCCACTAAAGACTTTAATATTAGACATCTCATCTTCTGTCAAAGCCTTCTCAAATTGAATATCAAAATTAAAATGAGAAATGGTTGTATCCCAATTGTTTCCAAGTACAGAATAATAAATAAAATCTAAATCTGAATGATAATCTTCTGGAATCACAATCTTGTATGTCAACGTATAGGTGTGGGGGCCAATGATTGTATAGTCTGCACTTCCAATTTGAATCACACGATTCCCAGAATCACTATCTACATCATACTCATCATTTAATACGTTGATATCTTTAATTTTTAACTTATACTTTTCATCACGATTGATATACATCGTTTCTGGAATATTACGATAAATACCATGACGATAACTTGAAAAGTTCACATCAATCACTTCTTTAACATCAATTGTATTATCCGAATTGTATGTGGCATTCACCGTATAATTATCAATTGTATATCCTCCATCATCAGCATATATGTCGATACATCCAAAACAAAGTACAAATGCGAATAAGAAGGCAAAGACCTTCTTAAAATTTAACTTGAACATTTTCTCTTTCCGAAGCATTGGCCACTTCAAACATTGTTTTCTTTTCGAAATGGAATAAAGATGCCACAATATTTGTCGGAACACTCATGATCACATCATTATATTCACGAACTAAAGCATTATAGTATTTACGAGAATTTGCGATATCCTCCTCGACCTTCTTCAATTGGTTTTGAAGATCCATAAAATTTGTGTTGGCCTTTAAATCCGGATATTGTTCTGCCACCGCAAAAATACCCTGAATCGCATTTGTGATCTTATTTTCACTATCCATAACATCCTTTGATGTTTTTGCCATATTTCTTTGTGCAATCACTGAACTCAATGTATCCGCCTCATGTTTCGCATATCCCTTCACTGTTTCTACTAAGTTAGGAATCAAATCAAAACGCTTCTTCAAATACACGTCCATTGTAGAAAAACCTTCATCTACCTTATTTGATAAACGAACAAGTTTATTGTAGCTAGACATTAAGAATAGTACTAATAAAACTAAAACAACAATAACAATAACTAGAATCATAATTAAATCCTCCTAGATTGATTATACTCTATTTTTGATAAAATGAGAAATATAGAAAGGAATCGTCATTATGTACAAAACTATTTTAAAATGGATCTTACCCATTCTTATTTGTTTATCAAGTTTTTATATGGTTGCACAAAAAACATCAACACCCGAATTTCATGAGCAATCCATTCAATATTTAGACGAAAAAAGAAATACGGTCATGACACTAGCCGTATCGAGTGCTGCCATCTCTACATCCATTACCATTTTACCAGGAGATACAGGAACTCCCATTGCGAATGACTTAGCGGATTTAAGTTCAAAATTCTTATTAGTTCTAGGAGCCATCTATTTAGAAAAATACGCTTTGACACTCACATGCATGGTCACCTTTAAATACATCATTCCAATACTTTGTTTGGCATGGCTAGTCAACAACGTCATAAAATGGGATTAGTTAAGAATTGTATGTATTAAGATTGGCATTATGGCGGTAGCGACGTGCCTAATCATGCCTTGTAGTGTAAAATTATCTAAAACAATTAAAGCCACCTATGAAACAAGTATTCAAGAAACGATTAATAACGCGAACAACATCCAGAAAAATATCAAAAAGGATAAAGAAAATAAAAACTTCTTCGGAAAAGCAGCTGAAGCATTTTCTTCAACAGCACAAAAATATACGAAGACGTTTAACAAGTCATTAAACAATTTCATGGAAGCTACAGCCATCATGATCGTAACATCTTGTGTTATACCCATCCTTGTAATTCTATTCTTCTTATGGTTTATCCAAACCATCAGTGGCATGACAATCAACACAAAATGACTAACAACATTCAATCCTGTTTCTAAAGTACAAAAACAATTATTAAATCCAAAAGAATAATGAATTTGGCATCTTCGGATGCCATTTTTTAATGGAAAACAAAAAAAGTAGAAGCACATGACTTCTACTTCACACTCATATATATTACCAGTCTGTCGCAATATCTAATTGAGTATCTGAATTTTGCGTAAAACTTCCAGTATCACAGACGATTCCTTTTCCTAATGAAGTTTCTACAATTGTACCTCTAGGATATTTATTTAAATCGGCCGCAACAATAATATAATCCCCCAACATTTTCGCACCATCTTCACGAACCCAATATGCATCATTATTTCCCATACCACGCATAATGTCGACTACTCCTGACATATTTAAATTATAGTATGTTTCTTTACCACTAGGTCCATAATAAATACCACCAGAGGCAGTAAGTGCATTCACATTACTAATGTATTGTGAAAGTGATGGTTGCGAGTAAACGATTTGTGTAACAGCATTGTAGTTATTTTGAATGAACTGCATATCATTCAATAAATCTGGCTGTTCCATACTCATTTCTTCAACGCTCTTCGACTCTTCTTGTTTCTTGCTAGATTCTTCCTCGATATTTTGAATCTGTTCTTCGAATTTCTCTTTTAATTCTTCAGTTCCATTTTTTGTATCAACACGCATTAAGATATTTTCATCTGTGCCATTTGACTTGGCATAGACCTTACTTTCTTCCCCAATAACTGATGATGTTGTTAGTAATGTTAATGTAAGTGTCGACATCAATAAACCTGAAACTAACCCTTTTCTTAATAAACTACTCTCTAAATTTTCTTCTATTATAAAGTTCAAAACACCCTCCAATCTTCCCCTTAAACCTCATAAAATACGAGGCAAATGTTGTCAAATAATTGAAAACAACAATTAATACTATACACAATTCTAAAAAAAATGCAAATTTTGACCTAAAAAAAGGCCGTTTCATGCCAAATGTGGCGAGAACGACCCATTTTTTTAAATTTAATGTGGAAAATAATCATACAATAATCGTAACCCCAACTTTCCATATCTGATTCAAAAAGTGCAAATTCAACGTTGCCAAACGATTATGCTTGTCATACTTCACAATATAATCATCCATATTCTTTAGTGGACCTTGAGTCACATGAATCTTTTTATTCACTAATTTACCATACGACATTCTTAGAACCTTTTCATCATCCAACAACATGTTCAAAATACGAATCTCCTCATCCGTTAAAGCTGAAACTTCCTCTTCATATTTCAATTCATGAATAAAAACACTCTGCAAAGGAAACTTTCTAAAAATGCGATCCACTTCTACCTGTGACAATTTACTCACCACAAATACATAGCCACCGAATAAAGTTCGCAATTGGATCTGTTTAGAAACCCTATGATAAAACTCCATCTTAGGACTAAACGCAAAAATACCCTCGTTTTCATTCAAGTATTTACATACTTCCTCTTCCTTAGAACGTATGGTCAATAATACATACCAATGTTCATCCAAATTCATACATAAAACCCTTTCATTTCATATACTAAAAGTATAAAGTGGTTAGTTAGCTATGTCAAATCGATTAAACCGGTAAATCAATTTCTGGTTCTTCTTCAAAAGTCGGTAAGTTCTCTAAATCTAATTCTTCAAATCTTTCATAATCAAAATAAGGTTCATCGATGAACGGATTCCAATTCATACAATAACTATATACATAATCCTTTTGTTTATCTGTTAAACCACTTAGTAGTTCATCAATCGCTTCTTCCTCACGCAACCCAAACAACCACTGTAAATCATACGCACTATTCCCTCTATCTACCCAACAATGAAGTCTCTCCTTCTCTTTCTTTGTGAGTTTATTTTCCTTTAAAAATTTTCTTAATTCATTCTTACGAATTCTATATTTACTTTTACTCTTCTTTTTCATAAACAAAAAATAAGGATATGCACATGGCATACCCTAATATCTTTTATAAACTTTTTAATTCTTCTGTGATCGCATTGATTGCTTCATCAACCTTAGAAGCATCCTTACCACCGGCTTGAGCCATATCTGGCTTTCCTCCACCATTACCAGAACAGATTTGAGCCGCTTTCTTAACCAATTGACCGGCATGTACACCAGCCTTAACAGCCTCTTTACCTGCACCAGACACAAAGACAGCCTTTTCACCATTTGTATTCACAAAGAATACAACCATCTTGTCATCACTAGCCTTTAAGTTAGAAACAATATCCTTCAATGCACCTGCATCCATTCCAGAAACAGACTTGATCAATACATTGACTTTTCCAAAATCTTTAGCTTCAGTAGCCCACTCTTTAGACTTCAAAGTAAAGATTTGGTTTTTCAAGTTATCGATTTCCTTCTGCATATCACGCATAGTCTTATATGCAGCTTCAACCTTTGTATCAATATTCTTAATACCCTTTTGTTTAGCACTATCCGCAATATTCTCTAACATATTGTGTTCTTGTGCAAAATCTTGGTAAGCCGCAAACTTAGTCTTAGCCGTAATACGACGAGAATCCGAACCAATACTTTCCTCACTAATGATCTTACATAGACCAATCTGAGCTGTGTTTTCTACATGACATCCAGCACAGAATTCCTTAGATACATCACCCATTGTTACAACACGAACTGTATCTCCATACTTTTCATCAAATAATGCAGTGGCACCAGATCTCTTAGCCTCTTCAATAGGCATTACTTCTTTCGTTACTGGATATGCCGCACTAATATATTCATTCACAATACGTTCTACTTCAGCCAATTGTTCAGCCGTAACCTTTTCATAATGATTGAAGTCAAAACGTAAATATTCAGGACAATTATAAGAGCCAGCCTGGTGAATATGATCACCCAATACCTTAACTAAAGCCGACTGCAACAAGTGCGTACAAGAGTGGTTCGCTGTAGTTGCCAAACGATCTTTGACATTCACTTCACCATATAAAGACATACCTTTTTCTAATACACCACTATTGATTTTAACTGTGTGAATATGCTGTTTATTACGAGTCTTTTGAACATCCAATACTTCTACTTCTACACCATCAGCCGTAAACACTCCCTTATCGGCAACCTGTCCACCACTTTCTGCATAGAAACAAGTTTCATCTAAAATGATCATACCTTCATCTTCTAAAGAATCAACCATCTTACCCTCTGCATTAAATAACGCAATGATCTTACCATCACAAGATAAGTGATCATAACCAATAAATTCACTAGGCTCATTGAAGTTCATCAATTCTTCATTTTGAGACGCAAAAGAATCCTTTACATTACGCGCATTACGAGCACGCTCTTTTTGTTTATTCATCTCTGCATCAAACTCATCACGACTTACACTGATTCCACTTTCCTCGGCAATTTCTTGCGTCAATTCAAATGGGAATCCATATGTATCATATAATTTGAAGACAACTTCACCACTAAGCTTTCCATCCTTAGCCTTACTGATCTCTTCATCCAATAAAGCCTGACCAACCTTTAAAGTCTTCTTGAAAGTTTCTTCTTCAACCTTAATCAATTTTTGATTGAACACTACATGCTCTTGTAAGTATGGATAAAAATCCTTCATTAAATCTGCAACAACAGGAACTAATTTATATAAGAATGGTTCATCCAAACCTAATTTTAAACCATAACGAACAGCACGACGAAGTACACGACGAAGCACATAACCACGACCACTATTTGAGAAGTTAGCACCATCACTCAACGCAAAAGTAACTGTACGAACGTGGTCCGCAATAACACGGTAAGCCATCTTATATTCACCTTCATAAGGATGTTTCGCCATAGCTTCTGTTGCACGAATAATAGGTAAGAATAAATCCGTATCAAAGTTTGTTTCTCCATCCTGAACTAAGGCAACCAAACGCTCAAGACCCATACCTGTATCAATGTTCTTCTGAGGAAGTTCCTTATAATCTTTACGATCTATACTTGGATCACAATCATATTGAGAGAATACGACATTCCATACTTCTACATAACGATCATTTTCCATTTCATCAAAGAATAATTTTTCTCCCAATCCCTCAGGATCATATTTTTCTCCACGATCAAAGAAAATTTCACTGTCAGGTCCACCAGGTCCCTTACCAATTTCCCAGAAGTTATCATCTGTCTTTAAAATATGACTAGGGTCTACGCCACAAATTGTAGTCCATACTTCATAAGCACGCGCATCATCTGTATATACAGACACATACAATCTGTCCTTATCAATCCCCATCCATTCTTCGCTTGTTAAAAATTCCCATGCAAACTGAATTGCCTCATCTTTGAAATAATCTCCAATTGAGAAGTTTCCTAACATTTCAAAGAATGTGTGGTGACGAGCTGTACGACCTACATTTTCAATATCATTCGTACGAATTGATTTCTGCGCATTCGCAATACGATTTGAAGCCGGTTTTTCACTACCATCAAAATATTTTTTCAAAGCCGCAACACCCGCATTGATCCATAATAACGTTGGGTCATTGTGCGGAATCAAACTTGCGCCCGGCTCAATCATATGCCCTTTAGATTTAAAATAATCCAAGAACATCTGACGAATCTGATTACCAGTTAATTGTTTCATCTTTTCTCCTCCAATAAAAAAACGCTCCTATTTCTAGGAACGTATAATTACGCGGTACCATCCTAGTTCATTTTTCAAAATTGAAAAATGCCCTCAATTCACTCGTTAACGCCGACTACGTTTCAACTCCAAAGTAGCTTCAAATTAAAAGACTCGAAGAGCTTTCACCAAACGCCCTCTCTCTATGCACAAGAACTTTTAATCCTACTTATCTTCTTCACTGTCGAATCGATAAAATTTTAACACTCTTTCCATATTTCTGCAAGACGAATCACACCATCTAACATCAATTCTTTACTCATACACGCAAAAGACAATCCTACACGCCCATTCGAAATACTAATTGCGACACTATTCGATTCACACAAATCCCTAAAGCGTGATATATCCACATCTAAATTTAACCAATACGCCATATACGTCTCATCCAAAATATACGAACAACCCATATGTGCATCAATCAATTTTTTTAAATACAAATGCTTCTCCTTATACTCACGAACAAGCTTTCTTAAATGTTTCTGCAAATACCCATCCACAATATATTGCGTAAAAGCCACCTGCTCAATTTTACTCGTCGTTGGACCAAAATAAGAAGCACTATACTTATGCATATACTCCTCATTTAAAATCATATACCCAATACGAAGACTCGGTAATAATAGTCTTGAAAACGAAGAAAAATAAATCACATTCTTACTTTTCGAACACAACGAAGTCTTGATTTTAGAAGCATACACAAGCTCCCCATTATAATCATCCTCAAGAATCAAAACATTCTCTAAAGAAACGAATTCTTCACGAACCCTTTCACTCATAGACTGCCTATCAGGCGTAAAACAAGTCGTATTCACATAGACGACATCCACATTCAACCTTTTAATATCCCTCACAATAGAATTTGGATTTAAATATTCAACATGAAAACCATACGACAAAAACACCTGCTTAGCCTGATCATCCACCAAAGTCGATAAACCAACCACCTTATTCTTATCTAACATCCCACAAAATATATACAACAAAGACTGATAGTTTGAACCAATCACCATCTGCTCTGGAAAACACAAAATATTCCGATTCTGATACACATACTTACATAGAGCCTGTCTTAATCCATACTCACCCTGTGCTAGACCATAACTTGACATCAAACGTTTATCATTCAAAACACCCTTCATATATCTTTTCCAAATCGTCGTTTCAAACGAATCAAAAGAAACCGACTGAATCCGAAAATCATAATCATACGATTTTTCTTTGTGACTCGAACTATAATCCAATATCTCCTGATGCAGTAAGATACGCTCCGAATTCATACTCACCACATAACCCACTTTTTCCTTACTCGAAATAAACCCATCCAACACCAACTTATTATATGCATTTTCCACCGTAGTTTTAGACACATTCATCTTCTTTACACATTCACGAATCGAATCCACACGATCCCCATATTTTAAGATTCCAGAAAGAATGGATTCCTTATACAAATCATAAATCACCTGATATTTCTTCATACAACTGTCCCCTATTTATTTTTTATAATTGTATATTTTTTTATATACAGAAACAAGTATAATAGTCACTAAGTTACAGAAAGAAGGAAAAATTATGAAAAACAAACAAACATATGAAATCGTACTAACCGGACTAGGTATGGCACTCGTATTTGTCGCAACCATGTTCATCAAAATACCAAACACATTAGACGGATACTTCAATCTAGGAGACGGATTCATCCTATTATTCGCAAGCTTTTTAAATCCATTTGAAAGCTTCTTGATTGGAGGCTTAGGAAGCGCACTAGCCGATGTAGCCGGAGGATACGGACACTACTTCTTCTTTACCATAATCATCAAAGGACTAGAAGGAATCGTAGTATCCCTACCTATGAAAAACTACTCTAAACCGAAACAAATCTCAAGCTACGTATTAGGATCTGTCATTATGGTATTTGGATACTTTATTGCCAAATACATATTAAAAGGAAGCTGGATCGTAGCCGCAAGTGAAATTCCAGCCAACGTAGTCCAAGGAGCTGCAGGTATTGTGATTGCACTTATTGTATATCCAATGGTAAAGAAAATCGTACAAGATAAATTAAATAGGGTAGAGGGATAAAATAAAATTGTCGTCCCTCCCGTTGAACCATACGTACGGGTCTCGTATACGGCTCTACATTTATATCGTAATCACAAACTCTTAAGATAGTAATCTAGGGGATGGACTAATCCAGGTCTATCTCCTATTTTATTGCCTAGAACAGTTGGTGATAATATGAAGTTCACTACATCTAGTCCACTTCTTCTATACCATCCTAATCTTGAATTAGCACATTTAAAGATATCTTCATGGTTAAATCTACATTTACCTGAATTATTCATGAAAATATAAAAATCCGTAGAATGTTCCTAATTTAAAGGAAATCTACGAATTTTTCTTATCACCCATTGG
>NZ_JAJDMK010000061.1:0-14593 GCF_020593575.1 Holdemanella sp. DFI.5.55 | reverse complement strand
GAATTCAAAGACTCATCTAACTAATCACTGTTTTGGAATAAGGTGTGGTAAGAACTTTTCGAAAGTAGTCAAGCTACAGGTATTAAATGTACAAATCCACATTCACATATTCAATGTTACAAATTAACAAAGCCGTCTTCAACTACGGTTATTAGAGGTTGAAAGAAAGGAGAAGTATATCATGAAAATCAAAAAAATATTAGCGTGTGTACTTAGTTCAATTTTATGTGTTGTATCATTTACTTCTAGTATTCATGCAGAGCAATCTAGCGAAATACCAATTGTAGAGGAGTATTCTCCAGATAAGGAATATTCTTGTAGCGAGATTGTTCGATATAATGATAAACAAGAAAAATTTGAAGTTGTTAATAAGGGTGATGTAATTCAAACAAGAGCGTCTTATACAAACAAGGGCTCTGTGAATATTAATGGGCAAGTAATTTACGCTTATATTAGTGTTGATGCCAGTACAGGTAAAATCGTTTCAACAAGTATTTCTCAACCACCAAAAGGTTCAGGAACAACAGCAAGATATAATATCTCGTTCAATACAACAAGAACAATCGCATATTTTACTATTACGTTATATTCTACAGCATATGGAGGATCTATATCTCATGCGTTGGGTACTAAATATGTAACTGTATATTCTGGAGGTCCAATGTAGAATTAATAAGTTAATAAATATGGCAGAGGGCTTTAATAATGATTAAAATACAGAATCTAAAGAAAGTGTATAAAGATTGTGTGGCACTCGATACAGTTTCTATGCACATAAGAAAAGGGGAATTTGTTGCGATCATTGGAGCAAGCGGAAGTGGAAAAACTACCATGCTCAATATTATTGGCGGTTTAGATACGGATTATATGGGAAGTTGTGTAGTTCGAAATAAAGAGATGTCTTCTTTATCGGATGTAGAGTGTTGTACATTAAGAAGTCGATACATTAGTTATGTATATCAATTTTTTAATCTAATTTCTTTTTTGACAGTGAAAGAAAATGTGTGTTTAACCAGTCAAATTAAAGGGAAAAAAGTGGATGAAAAAGAATTGAATCAAGTGTTGAAAGTGTTAGGGTTAGAGCATAAAAAAGATTGTTTTGCGAATGAATTGTCTGGAGGGCAACAACAGCGTGTTGCGATTGCTAGAGCGATTCTTGCACATACAGATATCATACTGGCCGATGAGCCAACGGGAAATTTAGATGGTGAGAATGCTGAAAATGTGATGGACATTTTAAAAGCGTTGAATAAAGAGGGAAAAACAATTGTATTGGTTACGCACGATTTAAAAATCGCAAATTATGCAGATCGAATTATTCATTTAGAACAAGGGAAAATTGTATGAATATAGTCAAGAAATATAGAAGACGCAATAAGAAAAGCTATGTTTTATTATTCAGTATTCTGTTTTTGTGCACATTTCTTTTAACTTCTCTCTTTGTAGTAAAAGACTCTTATGATTTATATCGAATTAATGCAGCTAAAGGCTTTTATGGGGATTATGACGTTAAATATACGGCGCATGCGTATACACAAAATAAAGAATATACAGATACATACCTAGATAGTTTAAGCTATGAAACACCAATGCCTTATGAGTATAAAGGTACTTTTGATTCTTTGGTTTCAACCACAAATTTTAGTGTCTATCCAATACGTTTGATAGAAGGAAAGTATCCTAAATCTAATGAGGTGTTGATCCATAAAAAGTATCAGAATAAATATAAGGTGGGGGATACGATAAAATTATATTCAGATCAGAAGTCTAAAGAATATACGATTAGTGGTGTATATGAAAATCAAAATAATCAGCTTGTCAATTATAGTTTTTATACAACCACAAATTCAAAAAAGGATGTGATGTATGTCTATGCGAATTTAAAAGATAAATCGGCAATCGCAACACTACCCGTACAGGATTATGAATTGAATTCGGATATGGTGGTTGCCAAATATCATTTGAATGCTGAATATGAAAATATTTTTAAATTTCTGATTCTGTTTATGAGTATATGTTGTTTCTTGTTTATATATAGCGTTCTATCTGTACACTTAAAGAAAAAGAAAGCTTTTTATGATCAACTCTATATATTGGGAATGAATAAAAAGAAAATTCGTTTGTATATGATTAAGGAACATACCTTGCTTTTTGCACTGATTGAGTGTATGGGAATCGGATTTACATTATTATTGTGGGGTTTGTTTTTAAAATGGATTCAAATGAATCTTCCATTTAGTTTACATATATCAAAATATCATCTATGTATTTTATTGTTGATTTTATTTATACAATATATATTTGCGTTTGGATTGAGTTTAGTACGACCTAAACATTATTTCTTTAGAAAATTTAATATTTCTAATCTATCTATTATTGAAACAATGAGAAATGGGAATGGGCTGTTTATTGCACTGATTGTTGCGATGAATTCGATGTTTATATGTGTATCCATGCAGTCATTAACATCTTGGATTCAAACAAATCAACAAGAAGTACAGTATGAACATGATGTGAGTGCCACATTTAACATATTTGATCATACATTGATTCCTGAATTTATTGAGGAATCAAAAGAAATTCTTAAGTCATATGAGCATGAATTTAATTATACTATTCAATGCGATGCGAATATAAATAATGAACAAATAGAAACCAAAGTTACAGATGAATATAATGATTTTGTCTTAAGTAATTCATATGAAGACAATATAAGATTGCATCTGTATAAACAAGGTGGAGAATTAATTGATGTACTCGATCTATCTGTAGAAGAACATACAAATAGTGGAGATAATAAAGTTTTGTATATACCTGAATCAAAAGTAATGGAATGGCTAAATTCATATCCAGATACATTTATTACGGGGGATTTGTGGGTAAATACTAAACAACCAGCATTACTAAAAAAGAAGCTTGATCATATCCAATTGTCTAGAAGAGATGATTTCTATGTAGTCGATAATAAAACGGACGCAAAGAATCTTGTCGAAATCATGAATATGTGTCAAAAAATAGTTCACTTCTATCAATTTGTATTGATGATCACTTCGATTGTGATCGTATATATGCAGTTGTATCAACATTTCTACTCACATAAGAATGAGTATGATCTGCTACATACCATTGGCATGTCTTATAAAAAAATTTGTAGGATGTATATAGTGAAATTGTTGAGCTTCATAACAATACTGGATGTGATTGTATTGTTGATTATTAGAACAATTCAAATGGAAGTAGTAGGTTTATATTTAATGGGAAGTCTAATACTCTGTACTTTATTTACCAAATTGATTTTCTATCGTATATACAAATAGTATATTTAAAAAAATTAGTAAATGTCAAAAATCCCTTGCTTAAGGGGTTTTTTGAGTTTGAGATAATTGTGTTTTTGTGTCTAGTCTTCTAGCTTTTCAAAATCATTTAAATTCAATTCTTTTTTAAGCTCTTCTTCCGTTGGTAAATAAGTAAAATATTTTGATGCGAATATTTGTGTGTTGTCTTCAGGTAATGTGTATTTAACAACGGAGTCGCTTTTATCTGCACAAAGAACGATTCCAATAGGTTTCATATCTCCTTCATTCATTAACTCTCGCGTATAGTAATTCACGTACATTTGCATTTGGCCAAGATCTTGATGGGTTAATTTACCCATTTTTAAGTCGATAAGTACAAAGCACTTTAAGATGTAATTGTAAAATACAAGATCAATAAAGAAATCTTGCCCGTCCAAAGTGAATCTTTTTTGGCGCGCAACAAATGAGAAACCTCTGCCAAGTTCTAGTAAGAATTTCTGAAGATGATCAATTAATGCTTGTTCTAAATCTTCTTCATACACATGTGTATCAGGTTGAATTTGTAAAAACTCCATTACATAAGGATCTTTAATGAATTTTTCATATTCCGGTTTAGGTTCTGTTGTTTGGATTTCATTTCTGATAGACTCTTTATCCTTACTTGCTAAAATTCTCTGGTAATACATAGTGTTAATTTGTCTTTCTAGTTGTCTAACACTCCAAGCTGATTTTACACATTCATCTATATAAAATTGTCTTGCCTTTTCATCGTTAATGCGCATTAATAGACGATAATGTGACCAACTCAATTCGCTACAAAGTGTGTAGCACTTTTAAAATTTCATGTAAAACTGTCTCATATTTCTCAAATTCTGAACACTGAATCCTTGACCGAATTCTTTTGTAAGAGCTTTGGAAATATTTTTTAATACTTGTTTTCCATATTCTGCACGGTCATTTTCACCACAGACCTCATAGATTTTCTTTCCTATGTTCCAGTACACTTCAACCATTGCTGAATTAACAGATTTGTATATTTCTTGTTTAGCACTAATGATGAAACATCGAATTTCTTTATATGTATCTTCGGTATTTATTGTTGATAGTTGTTTTTTATAGTTTGTAATTAAAGACATGATTACTCCTTTCGTGTGAGTGAAAAAATAAGATTCTGCTTTTTATCATCAATTAAGAATTCCAACTTGCTGATTTAGTATTGAGTTACATATGCCACTTAATTATAACATTTTAGGCGCATATAAAAACGATATAAGCTAAAAATAGTTATGAACAGAATAACTGTTTTAATGGATCTACTCGTCAAGAACAAATGATAAATGTATATAAAAAGAGCTAGCAACTAGCTCTTTTCATCGTCCTTTACATACTCCAATATATCACCAGGTTGACAATTTAATGCTTCACAAATGGCTTCTAAAGTAGAGAAGCGAATCGCAGAAATCTTACCCGTTTTCATCTTTGATAAGTTAACGTTACTTACTCCAACTTTCTCAGATAATTCTTTTAAACTCATTTTTCGATCGGCCATGACACGATCTAATCGCAATATGATCTTACCCATAATTATAACGTCTCATCACTCAATTGTTGTAGTTCTTGTCCATATCTAAATATATAAGATAACAAATAGATTAGAGCTGCAAAAACGAGGAAGCTTAAGTGAAGACGAATATCAAAATTGATTTGTGTAACATATTTAGTGTTGAAAAGTAGATCGAAGTTGATGGTTTGTTTAAATTGCATAATACGACATACTTCAAGAATATTAAAGACAATACCACCTGCAAGAATATATTTGGCAAGGTTTTTGATGTGATTGGCAACACGAACATCAAATGGAGTGTGATCCATCGTAATTGTACAAATGGATTCAATTGTTTGTACAGCTTTATATATAATAAATACAAATATAGCGGTGATTAAGAAAATCAATGGTAACCACATGGACATTTTATCTTTATTTAATGCCAAATCATCATTAAAGATCAATTGAAGATAGTCAATTCTTATACTTCCAAATAGCGTATTATATACATCCTTGTTGAAGGCATAAAATAAGCTTAGTCCAATTGACAACACAACAAAAATTAAACAAGTCCCTCGAATGATTTCTAAAATAAAACACATTTTCTTTAATAAAGCTTTAGACTTATCATTCATGATATTACCTCCTAACATTAAATAATTAATGTTTATCATTAATTTAATTATATATTACATAAATGATAAGTCAATATGATTTACTTCAAAACGCCAATTTCTTCTAAAAATAATTTACCCGCATAAGATAATTCACGATCCTTTCGAATCAAGAATACATTTGAAATATACATACCTGGATCATGAATAGGGCGAATAACCATATCCATAGTATGTCTTGTATCCGCATCAAAAAAAGGGATGATTGCGATTGTGTTAAATGTACGTGCCCATTCGATTGCCGTTTCGTTAATGGAAGTGATAATCGCAACATTGTACGCAACGGCATGTTGACCAAACACAGTGTAAACTGTATTTGAAATATCAAAAGGAATTGCTAAAGGGATGCCATGAAATTCTTCAATTTCAATAGGCGTAGTTTTCTTGGATAAAGGATGCCCCTTAGGAATCACAGCTACAATATCATCTTTTTCATACGGAAAAGTTTCCAATGCCCCATATTGAGGGATACTTGCACGAACCAAGCTAATTTCTGTAATGTTGTTTAAAACATTGGGAACCACAAAATCACCAAATAATTTATGAATAAACAAATTGAAAAAGCATTCTCAAATGGTGGGCCTTTATTGTGTTTGTGACAAAGTGACGATCCAGATCTTGAAACAACCGAAGAAATTGTATATGCCCTTGATAAAGCAGGATGTAGTTTGGTGAAATTAGGAATTCCTTTCTCTGATCCAACGGCATAGGGTCCTGTCATTTAAAATGCGAATATTCGTGCATTATCCAATGGTGTAACGACCGATAAAATATTTGAGATGGTTAAAAGAATTTGTAAAGACTCGAATATTCCTATGGTATTTATGACATATGCCAATGTTGTGCTTAGTTATAAAATGGTGGAAGGAAATATGAGCGGATTGATTCTTCCAGATGTTCCTTATGAGGGAAAAGGAGAGTTTGATGTGGTATTAAAGAAATATGAATTAGATTTGATCAGCATGATTGTACCAACTAGTCATCAACGCATTCAAACGATTGCCAAAGATGCAGGTGGCTTTATTTATTGCGTATCAGGTGTAACAGGTATTCAATCTACGATTACAACAGATATTTCAGCTATGGTACATCTTGTACGAGAAGTCGCAGACGTTCCTGTTGCGGTAGGTTTTGGAATCTCAACGCCAGAACAAGCTAAAAAAATGGCTGATCAATCCGATGGAGCTATTGAGAAGATTGTTGAAAAGTATGGAAAAGATGCGCATAAGTATGTTGAGGAATATGTTAAAGAAATGGTAGAAGCGATAAAATAAAAGATCTCAGTCCAAGAAAAGGGCTGAGATTTTTAATTGAAATTATAATTGAACTTTAGTGTAGAAAGTCAAAATTTATCAATTATAACTGATAAAATATAAAAATTAATGAAAGATTTAAGATATGAATTTAACTTTTGATGATAGAAAAAAACCCATAAGTAAATATGGGCAACATTGTAAATCTTTAATTATATTGTTTGGTTGATTCATTCCAGTTCACAGAACACTTTAAGATTTGATTTGGAATCTGTTTGTTTTCTCCTTTTAATGAATCAATTAAGATCGATGCAGCTTGATAGCCTTCATCATAGGCAGGCTGTACGATCGTTGTTACGGTTGGACTAGAGAAGTTAGTCCATTCTGTATTGTCAAAGCCAATTAATCCAATTGTATCTGGCATTAGGTTACGATAATCTTTTAATGCCAAATAAACTCGTGGTAATAAGAAGCAGTTGGCTACAAAGATGAGGGTGCGAACACCAAAACGTAATTCATTATATAGTAGATCACGTAATGCATCGCTTGTTACATCATCTGCTACAACGTGAGTTTTGCATGTTTTTCCTTTTGTTTCTAAAGCGTGTGAAAAACCAGTTGTACGCTCTAAACGTGTACTTAATACATGAGGATCTGCCGTAATCATTATGAATTCATCATATCCATCATTGATTAGGTGTGTTCCTACATTCAATATGGATTCATAGTTGTTTGTCTTGACCCATTTTTCTTTATCCATAGAAACTTGTGAATCAATAAATACTACGTCTTTATTTTCTTGTTTGATTTTTGGAATCAATTCGGCAAAATGACTGGATGGCTGGATGATAAAACCATCAACTCCCATTGCCAACATGCGATTGACGTATCCTTTTTCATTTTCAAAATTATAATTACTGTTTCCAACAATCAACTGGTAACGATTATCTCTTGCGAAATCATCGATTCCTTTAACGATTTGATTAGCAAACGTGTTAGTGATATCTCCAATGATAACGCCAATTAAACGTGTTTCTTTTGCGTTTAAAGAGCGTGCTGCAATACTTGGACGATAGTTTGTCTCTTTGATGACTTGAGCAATTCTTGCTTGGGTTTCCTCTGACATTTTGTCCGTCTTACCATTTAGAAAAAAAGAGACAGTGGTTTTAGATGTTCCAGCGCGTTCAGCTATATCACGAATGGTTATTTTTTCTTTCATAAAGCGGATCCTTTCAATACTCTAATTTTAACAAATATTACATTTTCTAGCAAACGCGTTTACTAGGCACGAACAATATATGTTTTTACTTTATCTTTTTTCTTATGTACGACAAATACTTTGCAATGGAATGGTTCACCATCTAAGAATAATACTTTCTTTCCTTTATAGATTTCCTTATGGAATATGGCTACACTATAAGATTCATCTTCTGAAAGTATAAACTTTTTGGTGTGTACAATCGTATTATCTAGTTTTGTATCGTTGTTTTGAAGAACAAAATCATCTTTTGTTTCAATCGCTTTATCCACAAAACAAATGCATTGTTCGAAATGATCCGTGAAATCTTGTTCAAAATATAAAACATCATGCTCTAATTCTTCATTATAACGAAGGGAACATGGCTCAATATGCTTTGTGTATGGAATGTTGGATACAAGCTTTAAACCTTTTAAATCACTAGCATCTGGATCTAAATGAAACCGTGTAACAGCATGATGGTTACCGTCTTCTTTTACTTCATCTACAATCATCCATACACCTATATCAAGGACAATCACTTTTCTTGTCCATACTTGTAACGGATCATGTCCTAATAGTGTACCTTCATAGTAGTGAATGCCATCTTTATGATAGACATAATTCTTTAATGGAACACCAAAATCTTCATATCCCCAACTATCCTTAGGTACACATGAGCAATGTTCATCTACAATCACACCATTATGACTTGCCATAGATTTTAAGTGTACTCTTAGTGGATGATCTTCACGATATGTTAAACGTCCAGTATCAATACATACAGGGTTTCCCTTATAGTAAATGGATACATGTAAGTTATCACTATGTCCATGTCCACTGCCTAATGATCCGTTAGTAAACATGGTAAAGTTAGCATCTTCTTTCCAAGAACTCCTTGATGTATACATACCGCTATCATTTCCATCAAAGTGAAGTTCGTTGGATTCAATAGCTTGACTTTCTAGATAGATCTTGGCATTTTTAGCTCCTAATGTATATAAAGATTCCATGTCAAAAGTATGAAATGCGATTGACTTCCATGTGGGTTCATTAAACAAGAAGCTAGCACGTGTCATGACATCTTGAATATTACTGCGATCTGTATCCCCGAATGTTTCAATTTCTTTATGAGGGGTAGCCTGTAAGAAGATGGCTCTAGCCAAAGCATGAATTTGTGGCAATTCTTGTTCTGAATAATACATAGCTTTCATGCAGTAATTTAAGACTTCAATATGATACATCGTGGATTGTTCCCAATGCATACCATCTGGATACACTTGTGCTTGGATTTGTCTTTTCCATTCATTGAATGCCCAAGCATAGATATCACTTTGTTCTTCAATCATAGGTAATATGCTGATCATAGCACATGTTTGAATGCTTCCCCAATTTGATGTTATGTATTTTGGAATGTAATGCTCTTTTAAATACGCACACTGATCCAACATGGATTTGGCAATCGTAGTGATTTCTTCATCACTTAATAAATTGTTTGTGTACAAATAAGGCAGGGCTTCAAAGAAGTTCATTAAACGAATGCCTGTATCGAGTGTTCTTGTGCTTGGTTCTGGTTGAATTGTTGGATGGGCTTCTATCCAGTTTAAAATGAGTGTTTTGGCATATTCAATATGATCAGAAAGAACTAGATAGTTTAGGTAGTCCATACGATTGAGCATGAAGCACCATTCTTCATCATCGTTTAATTGTATGTTCCAATCTAATGTTTCTAGCTTGTAAGGAATTTGGCAACGTTCCATGTCCCATGGTTTATCAAACGTAAAGATGTTTTGAATCAGTTCTTCTGATTTTCTTTTTACTAGAATTTGATCTTCTTTCGTTAATAATTTTTTTACGTGCAGTACATCCTTCTTGTCTGCCCAGAATTGTAGTTGTTTTTTTATGTAAGATAGATTCATAGAGTTCTCCTTAAAAAGAAAAGGAAGCAAATTTGCTTCCTTTATGTATTAGGCTAAGATTCCTAAGCAGCTTAATGCAACACCGATAACAACAGTGATCAATACTAACCAATAAGTAGTAATACCTTTTTTCTTGATTAAGTAATACATTAATGCTGTATATAATACTGGTAATAATGCAGGAGCAACTTTATCTAACATTGCCTGAATATCTACTGTAGATTGTTTAACACCTTCTTCAATAGCACCAGCAGAGAATGTGATTGCGACGTTCATTTTAACGAATGTTGCAGCTAAACCAGCGATAACAGTAACACCGATCATACTTGCAGCTTCAGAAATAACACCCATTTTTTCAGATAATTTGTCAATCATGCTTGTTCCTAGACGACGTCCATATCCACCCATAACAAGTTTGATTGCCAATAATGTAACGTTTTCGCAGATTAAGAATAATAATGGAGCAATTGCCACACCATCCATAGCCATAGAAGCAAAGATAGTTGAGAATAATGGAGCAATACAGAATTGTGATAATGAGTCACCAATACCTGCTAAAGGACCCATCAATGCCATCTTGATACCACGAATTTCATCGTATTCCATTCCGTTTTCTGCCATTGCCAAGTGAATAGAAGTGATAAATGGTAAGAAGTTAGGGTTTGTGTTATAGAATTCACAGTTATTGTCTAATTCTTCAGCCAATTTAGCTGGGTTATCACCATACAATTTTTTGAATGCAGGATACATTACTAAAGCGTATCCTAAACCTTGATAGTTACTATAGTTAAAACCATTTTGTAAGAAGTAAGCACGTAATGTAGTCTTAGTGTAATCCTTCTTTGTTAATTTAGATCCAGTCATCGTGTTCTACCTCCTCAGTTGCAGCTTGTGCGACAGCGACATTTCCAGCATCGTTATAGTGTTTTAATGCGAATACAGTTCCGACAATAGCAATGCCGATTACTGGTACGCCTAAATAAGCGGCTAAGAAGTATCCTAATAATGCGAATGGAACAACTTCCTTCTTTAACATAACGCTCATGATCATAGCAAAACCGATAGCAGGTAACATACCACCAGCAACTGTTAATCCTTTTAATAACCAAGCTGGTACTAATGCTACTAATTTACTTAATGTATCCATGCTGTATGCACCTAAGAATCCTAATAAGAATCCAACAAGGGCAAATAATAAGATTGTTAAGTTAGAGTGTAAACGGAATTTTGCAAAGTCTTGTTTTTTCAATGCGTTGTTTGCACTTTCTGGTGCACCTGCACGAACTGTATAGATAGCTGTTTGTAAGAATTGAATTGCGACTGCAAAAGGAATAGATAATGATAATGCACTTTCTGGTGTAACACCATCCATAGTGATTGCCATTAATGTACCAATGATACCAGGTCCGATTGGGTTAGGAGGAACAGTTCCACCGGCACCAACACCGAATCCCATGAATGCTAATTCAGCAATTGCTCCACATTGCAATGCTGTCTTAAGATCACCACATACAATACCAACACCGAAGCTTAATACTAAAGCACGGTTCGTAAAAATACCCCACAACATCCCTGAGTAGCAGAATGCTGTCCATAGACCGATGATTACGGCCTGTAACAATGTAATTTGCATATTCTTTTATCTCCTATAAATAATTTTTAATATCTACTAATACACTTCCATCAGAACCACTTGGTGTAGTTTGTGTATTAAATTCAACGTTATACTTTTCAATCATTTCTTTTAATGCAGCCTTGTCTTCAGTACCCAAGAAAATAGAACGAGTTACTTTTTCTTTACCTTCACAGTTGTGAATGTTTCCAATGTTGATTTGTTTGATTGGAACGCCACCTTCAACTAGGCGTAAAGCATCTTTACAATCTTTTACAATTAAGAAGATTGTTTGAGCAGGATTTGCCTTGTGAATGATGTCGATAACTTTTTGTACTGAGTAAAAACGCATTGCGACTTCCTTAGGAATTACAGTCTTCATTAAAGTTTGTGCCATTGCATCTTGGCTTGCTTGATCGTTCGCAACGATTACTGTGTTAACGCCTAAAGATTTTACCCATAATTGACCTTGACCATGAACTAAACGTTCATCGATACGTGTCATAACGATGTTTGGTGTTGCCATTTTATCTCCTCCTTATTTTTACCAGTATGGATCCCATTGCTTGATTTGACGCATTAATGCTTCCATATAGTAGTAATCGCCCCAGATGTTTCCTTCATCTACGCCTTTACCGCTATGCCATGAATATACGCCATGATACAAGATTGGATCGCCTGGTTTGTGATCATTGTTAGTATAGTTTTGAATCAATGAGCGAGTGATGTTGTCACAAGCTTTTTGATACACCTTTTTACTTGGATCCTCTTCTTTGAGCCATTGATCCATTTCAAGCATTCCACATACGGCAATAGCAGCTGCACTTGAATCTCTTGATTGTTCTGGATCATCTGTAAAAATTAAATCCCAGTAACAAATATTGTCTTCTGGTAAACGATTTAAGAAATAGTTTGCCATTCCTTTATATAGATCAACGTATTCTGTGTTTTTCGTGTAGCGAATATTTAATGGGATTCCATAAATACCCCATGCCTGTCCACGAGCCCAAGAACTATCATCTGAATATCCTTGACGTGTAGCACCATGACTTGGTCCTCCAGTAACTGGATCCATATAGAATGTGTGATATGCACTCGCATCATCACGAATTACATATTTACAACTTGTTGTGAAGTGTTTTGTTGCGGCATCCGCATAGTGATTATCACCAGTAACTTCACTTGCCCAATATAATAATGGGATGTTTAACATGCAGTCGATGATGAATCGATAATGTTCAGGACTGTCTTTAGGTCCCCAAGCCTGCAAGAACTGTCCTTTTTCTTGCCAACGCTCCATCAATTTATCAGCCGCCAACAATGCAGCTTTTTTTGCATGCTCATTTTTTGTAAGCTTATAGCCACTTACGCAAGATAGCGAATATAAGAATCCAAGATCGTGGTGATCTAATTCAATTCGATTTTCAACACGGTGCAAGAAGCTTTCGATATTTCGATCAGCTAATTCTTTATATTTCTTATCATTCGTATATTCATATGCCAACCACAACATACCTGTCCAGAATCCATCAGTCCATTCGATGTTGTCGATGATTGGATACTTTAAACCTTTAGTACATGAATATGGGAATCGATCTTTGAAATATTCCATATTTAAATTAACTTGTTTTAAACATTCTTCAAACGCATTTGTTAATTCTTCTTTTGTAAGGGCGGGTGTTGCTAAAAACTCTTGTTCTTTAGTAAATGGTTCGATATTTACTGTACGTACCATAATCTCCATAGCCTCCTCAAAAAAGTAAACTGGTTTACTAGACAACACCATTATTGCACCTCAAAAATGGATTGTCAACACATTTTGTTCAAAAATTAACAAACTCCGAAAACGCTTACCTATAATATATACGAAAAAATTAAAAAAATAAAAAAACAGATTATTTTCACTTTTCAAGTTGACAAAACCGGTTTACTATACTAGACTACAGGTGAACTGGTTTACTAAAAAGTAAACGCGTACTAGACACACGCAAAGTATAGAAAATGGAAGGTGGAACTATGGAATCGTATATGAATCGTATTTCCAACACAGGAATCGTACCTGTTGTTAAGATTCTAGAAAAAGAAGATGCATACCCATTAGCTAAGGCACTGTTAAATGGTGGAATCGATGTTATTGAAGTTACATATCGTAGCGAACATGCAACGAGTGCAATCCAAACTATTTCAGAACAATTACCAGATATGTTAGTCGGTGCTGGAACTGTATTATCTGTTGAACAAGCAAAAGAAGCTGTTGAAGCAGGAGCTAAATTTATTATTACACCTGGATTTAATACGAAAGTTGTTCAATGGTGTTCGGATCATGACGTGGAAGTGTATCCAGGCGTATCAACAGCGAGTGAAGTTGAAATGGCTCTTTCAATGGGATTAACACAATTAAAGTTCTTCCCAGCAGAATCAAGTGGAGGCGCTAAGAAATTAAAAGATCTAAGTGCTCCATATGCGAACGTTCACTTTATGCCAACAGGTGGCATTAACACAAAGAATATGCATGATTATCTTTCATTGCCAAATGTAGAAGCAATCGGCGGAAGCTTTATGTTGCCAAATGATTTGGTTGTCGCAAAAGATTGGGATGGAATAGAAGCTTTATCAAAAGCAGCTATCAAAAGTTTGTTGGACTTCCAGTTAATTCATGTTGGAATTAACACAAATAGTCCTGAAGAATCAAAACAAGTGACAGATACATTATGTTCTTTGTTCCACTTTACACAATACACAAAGCCAAAATCAAATTTTGCTGGTGTAGGATTTGAGGTTTTACATAAAAAAGGCCGTGGAGAAAATGGTCACATCGGAATCTATACTCCATATCCTGAAAAAGCAATGTATCACCTTTCTAAACAAGGTGTGAAGTTTGTCGAAGAAAGTATTACACGTAATAAAAAGACAAATCGAATTAACTTTGTTTATTTAGATTTAGAAATAGCTGGATTTGGAATCCATTTGATTAATCCAGATTTAAAAATGGAGATTTAATATGAAACAAAAAGTAGTCACTTTTGGAGAAATCATGTTACGTTTAGCACCAGAAG
>NZ_JAJDMK010000060.1:0-14750 GCF_020593575.1 Holdemanella sp. DFI.5.55 | reverse complement strand
TTAATAAGAATTTATCACTGTCACTATCCCGTTAGCTTAACTTAATGACATTGGATAAATCTCTTAACTCCTAAAATATCTTTTTTTGCACGAGGTAGGGTTGATGGTGCTACATCAGGAAAAAAAGAAAGGAGCTAAACATGATATTGGATGAGAAAAAGTTAATCAATGAATGCTTGTCACGTTCATGGACTCAAATGGTTTTATCAAGTCGCTCAGGTGTATCACTTACGACGATAAGCAAAGCTTACAATGGTAAACCAATCTCAGATAAATCTGCAAAGAAAATAGCAGATGCATTGGTAATCAACTTAGATTTATTGATTAAGAAAGGATGAATTAAACTATGCCAGTTTCAACAAATTCAACAAAAAAAGCTAGTTCTAGTTCTAGATCAAGAACGAAACAAGCCGAAATTGTTATGGAACAACAATTAGATGTAGCAGAATTTGCTAATAATTCGCATCAAACTGAATATACGTTGATGATGCACAAATATGCAGATTTAGATAAACGTGAAAGAAGTTTGAAAATAAAACAACGTTTCGCCAATTGGATGTTGTTTGCATCTGTTATATTGACGATTGGATGCATTATCGGTACGGCATTCATCTGTACCACAATTCAATCAATCAGATTTTAGAAAAGGAGGTGGTGCTATATGAGAGCAATAGAACCAATGTTAAGTAATGAATACGATGCAGATGTTGAGCATAAGCTACAAATTTTAACAAAACAAGCCTACATCTCACAAATTGATGCAGCTCGTGTAATTGGATGTGCTAGTTCAACTGTAGCTAAAGTTTTCAAAAACTTAGGCATTGAAAAGAATGAATTTGGTTATCCAACTGCAAAGGTTATCAGAGCTTTAGAATTGCAACCTTATATTGATAACTTGATTCGTTTAAGAAAAGCAACAAAAAAAGTGACTCAAACCTGCAAGTAAAAGTCACACAGTGATGAAATAAATCACTACTTATATTTTAAATTAAATTCTCGAATCTTACAACCTGGATACTATGCAAAAGCCAAACGTCAACATTGGCAATAATACGTGCATCGACTGTTATTTTGTTGTGATTCATTACTCCTTTATAAACTTATTTAATAGATTATCAAATCGCATGGTATCTAGGTTGTAGGGTTCGAGTGGAAAGGATAAATACATGACAGAAAAGCAGAAATATGATGATTCTGAAGATTTAACAGTTTTTAGAGTTAACGTTGTACATACAAAATACGCATTAAGAGTTGAACCAGAAGGAATGTTTGATAAAAGCAAAACTGCAAGAGCATTGATGATGAGCGAACTTGATTTATCTAAAGCGTTAAATAATGCAACAAATGCATTTGAAACTGTTTTAAAAGAAGAAATCTTAAGAAGAATGCGAGGACCTTCAAATGACTAATTATAGCGACTTACATGATGTAGCTCATGAATTGCAAATAATCGCAGATAAGCTCAAAAAAAGTGGTCAATTCAAAGAAGAAGTAAATGTACTTCAAGCCAACGTTGATTGGTTAGACCAGGAATGCTTAAACAATAACACTTGTCCGTTCTGTGGTGGAAGTTTAGATGTAATCGAAAAAAATCATAACGATTGTGGTTTTGAAGTTTATCGAAAATGTTCGTCATGTGGTGAGGAGTTCTTATGATTACTGAATTTTATATTTTTGGATATGAAACTGTTCAATACAATTGTGGGTTTAAACCAATAGTTAATATCAGTTTTAAGACTGATGAAGGTTTCAAATTCATTAAACACGTTCTACTTGATTATAAAGAAGTTGAAGCTTTCTTTAGATCAATTGATGTTGAAGTATATGAGTTCGCTCAGATTCCTGGAAAAGAAGGACGATGTTTTATCGAAAAGGATTATGGGCGCTATTTCGTAAGAGGTTGGATTAATAAAGAAGGAGAAATAAAAGGCTAAAGGAGAATGTAGATATGGCATTTAATTTTGAAGTCAAAGCAATTGCAACTTTGACTGGATATGTTGAAGCAGATTCAGAAAAAGAAGCAATTCAACGTATCAAGGATATGAATGTGGATTACATGGATGTAACTGATGAGCACTTAGGTGATATGGATATGTCATCAGTTAAATTAACTAAAATGGAGGATTAATATGAATTTATTTGAAATTAACAAAGCTATTTCAGATGTTATTGAAAAAGGCTTTTATGAAGATGAAGAAACAGGAGAAATCTTGTTTGAAGTTGATGATTTAGATGATTTAAAAATCGCTTTTGATGAAAAGATTGATGGCATTTCAGGATATATCAAAAATCTTGATTCATTGAACGATGGAATTAAAAAAGAAATTGATAATTTGAACAAACGTAAAAAAGAGAACGAAAAGAAAATTAAATCATTAAAAGACTATTTGCTAATGATGCTTGATTACGAAGGAATCAAAAAATATGAAACTGTTAAAAATAAATTATCAACAAGAAAATCAAAATCAGTAAATATTTTGGATGAGAATTTAATCTCTGATGAATTTAAAAAATGTAAAGAAACATGGTCGATTGATAAAGTTGCTATTAAAGCAGCTATTGCAAATGGTAATGAGGTTGATGGCACAGAACTAGTTGAGAATACTAGTTTAACTTTGAAGTAGGAGGATTAAATCATGGGTCAGATTTGTTTAATTTTAGGGCCGAGCGGTACAGGAAAATCTGCATCGCTTAGAAATTTAAAAAAAGAGGAATGCTTAGTTTTCAACACGGCAAATAAATTAATGCCGTTTAAGTCTGAATTGACTTGTATCAATTTAAGAGACCAAAACAGTAGTACAAGATATGAATCTATCAAATCATACATTCAAACGTTATCTGTAAATGATAAACGCTGCAAGATGTATGTGGTAGATGATGCTCAATTCTTAATGGCTTTCGAATTGATGAGTCGAGCAAATGAAAAAGGGTATGACAAGTTTACTGAAATTGCTCGACATTGGTCAGCACTTATGGAATATATCAGCGGATACACTCCTGATGATGTGATCGTGTATTTCTTAATGCACAACGAATACGACAATACAAATGGAACATATAAAGCCAAAACAGTCGGGAAGATGGTTGATCAGTATATGTCGCCTGAGTCTTTAGCAACTATCGTATTAGGTACAAAATGTACGGAAGGCAAATACACATTCACGACTCATAACAGTGGTTCAGACACGTGCAAAAGCCCTATTGGAATGTTTAAAGATGATGAAATCGACAACGATTTAAAGCTAGTCGATTCAACGATTCGTGATTATTACGGATTCGATAAATTAGATAAAAAGGTTTCAAAATAAGGAGGATTTAGTAAATGAAGAAAATTGAAAACTTTGAAGAAATTAAAGCGAGTGGTGATTTTGATTCGCTTAAACCAGGAGGGTACGTCTGTACACTGATGGAGGCTAAAGACGAATCAGATAAGGAATATTTGAAAGTCTCATTCGATGTTGCGGAAGGCGAATTTGCGGATTACTACCGAAACTTATATAAAGCTATGAACTTTTGGGGTGGTGTATTCATTCGCTCGTACAAAGAAAAGGCCTTATCAATGTTTAAAGGTTTTATCAAAGCTGTTGAAGAATCAAATGTCGGCTATGTGTGGAATTGGGATGAATCGACTTTAAAAGGAAAGAAAGTAGGTTTAATCCTTCAAGAAGAAGAATATGTACCAACTGGTGGTACTCATGCAGGCGAACTACGTACACGTTTAATTGTTCAAAAAGTTGTTAATGTTGAAACAATTAAAAGCGGAAACTTCAAAGTTCCTGAATTGAAGAAGTTGGACAAGTATACTGCACCAACAGTTCAGACTCAACCGACTGCACCTCAACCAGTCAATATTTCCAATGATGACTTACCATTCTAAATGAATGCGATTTATTGTGATACAAGAGAAAAGCCTCAAGCTATTGAATCATTAAGTGAACAAATAAAAAAGAAAGGATATGAGTTGGTACGCACTAAGCTTTATGTTGGTGATTATCAACTCTTATCCAATCCATATTTGGTTGTCGATAGAAAACAAAATCTTCAAGAAATCATTGGAAATGTTACTCACGATCATAAACGATTCAAAGCAGAATTAGAGCGAGCACAAGAACTAGGAATACACGTAATCGTATTAATCGAGCACTCACCAGCAATTAAATGTATTGATGATATTCGATATTGGCACAATCCAAGATTGAAAGTATCACCTAAAGCTACTACTGGCGAGCAGTTAATCAAAATCTTAAACACGATGGAAATGGTATATGATGTAGAATTTCAGTTTTGTGCTAAGAATCAAACTGGAAATAAAATAGTTGAAATATTAGAGAAAGGAGCAGTTGAACATGGAAAAGCGAGCGAAATCTAGCGAGTTGATTAAATCCAAAATCAACTGCTTTGATTTATTAAATGAATTCAATATTGAAACGCAAAGATGTCCTGGTGATGACTCATATAGATGTAAATCATTTACTCATGACGGTACCAATCCAACATCATGCCAAGTTTGGCAAGATTCATGGTATTGCCACAGTTCTAAAAAAGGTGGAGATGTCATCTCGATGTATGCTTATCTAAAATACAATGGTGACAATTCCAAAGCTTTCAGTGATTTATTGTATCGTTTAAACATTGGCGATGATGAATATAGAAAAGAAGAAATTGATAATTACAAGACCGACATGGAGCGTTTACGCTTAAATGTTGAACAATATCACAAGAATTTGAAGCCTGAACATATTGCGTATTTTAAAAGCAGAAAAATCGAAGAAGAATTTATTGATGCTTACAAGTGTGGATACGATCCTTATTCAGACCGAATAATCATACCAGTGTGGAAAGATGGCCAGCCAATTTATTGGTGCGCTCGTGCATTTGATTCAAGCAAAATCACAAAGGATTATCCAAAATATAAAAAGCCTACAATCGGCTTCAGTTCTTATCGTGAAAATGAGCTATACGGATACGATACATTAGACAGAGGTAACGACGATTTATGGATAGCCGAAGGAGTATTTGATTTTGCATCACTTTGGCAAGATGGAGAATCAGTGCTATGTAATGCGACTGGTATGTCTAATAAACACATCCAAACTGTAATGCAAGTGGCTAAGGATTTCAAAAGGTTGATTCTGTGTTTCGATAATGATTCAAGTGGTACTCAATTTACACGTAGAATGTTTAAATCATGCTTCGAGCATAACATACAATTCACAATCGTAACGATTCCAACGGAATACAGAAAAAAGCCAATCAAAGATATATCAGATGCATATTGTGCAGGACTAAAGCCAAATGAGCTACTTGAAAAATACAGTCGTGATGGTGTTAGTGAACACCTAAGCCAATTCGATGATTATGATTCCTTATACGCATATATCAATCCATTAGCACCTTATTTAAATCGAAAAACAAAGAATCATGTAATTGATTATATCAATGAATGTATTTCATTTAATTCTCGTGATAAAAAGGACCTTATCAAAATGCTTGATAGGTCTAAAACTCAAAATGAAATAGCTGCAGACTTTATCCGAGAATATGAATATGATCTTTGGCACGATGTAGCAAATGGAATGTACAGATTTAATGGTACTCATTGGCAGAGTGTAAATGAATTTATAATTCGTAAATCATTCGAGCGTATGTATGATGTCCGCAATAATGAGGAGAAGTCAATTATAGATAAGGTCAAAGTTCAGACAACGGACGAGAAGGAGCCTATGCCTAATCAAAAGGAATGTTTCAATGTAGCAAATGGAACGATTTATTTCGATAAAAACAATCCAGATGAGCCTTACAAATTTGAACGTAACCACAACATCAAAGATTATTGTGATTATTGTCAGGAATACGACTACAATCCTAAGGCAGACGATTCAAAGATTAAATTATTCCTGCATCAGATTTTCGCAAATCATCCAAGTGGTGAAGAGAACATGGTGAATCGGTTCAAGGAATACTTAGGTAGCTTATTCAATCCTACAAACATCGAAGGTAAAGCAATCATGTGGATTGGTGATGGTTCAAATGGTAAATCTAAGCTAAATGAAATCATTGAAAAGATGTTAGGGGATTCATTATGTTGTGCGATTCCAGTTGAAGCCTTATCACGTGAGTTCCGATTACAAAGTTTAATTGGAAAATGGGTTAATTTCTTTCATGATCCAAAACCTGATACTTCAGAAAATGAAAATATCATGAAGAATTTATGTACGAATGACAAGATTACTACAAACGTTAAAAATAAAGAACCGGTATCTTTTCATCCAAGAGCAAGTATCTTTATTGATGCAAACGAATGCTTCCATCCAAAAGATAAAACAAATGGATGGCAAAGGCGATTCACAAAAACAACACACAGATTGTACAACTCGTTTACTCCTGATGAAGATAAGGTCGATAACATTTCGGTATTTCCAGCAGATGACCAAATCATTGAACATTTGTGTGAAGGAGAAGGCCTAAGTGCGATATTGAACTATGCGCTTGAAGGATATGCTCGATTGGTACGCAATGGTAATAAATACACTCCAATTCCACGTGATGTAAACATGGACATGGAATTACTTGGAGCAGGCAATCACTTATTTGTATTCGCATCACAATTTGATTTCCAAGATGAAAAAGAATTGACTCCTGATGAGATTTACTTGGATTATAGAAGATGGTATTTAGACCAAGGATATTTGGAGAAGTTCATTTTAACAAAAGAGAGATTCTTCAAACGAATTGAGCAGGAATTTAGACGAGCAGATAAGCCAGTTGAAAAGGTTCATAGGAATTATGGGAATGTGTTTGTTAACCTCAAAAATACTTAAGTTACTTAAATAGTGAAGGGTATGAAGGCATTTTCTTAGTTATATTATATTTCTAAATAAAAATAAAAAATAAATATATATATAAATAGAGATTATAACTACGTTTCACCTTTCATTCCCTTCACTAGTTCAAAAAGTGTGATTATGCACAAATAAAATGAAAGGAGCATAAAATGAACCAAAAACAAAAAGCAGTTGAAAATGTTGTGTTATAAAAGGAGAACCAAATGACAAGTACAGAATTAATTAAAGATATGCTTGAAAGACAGAAAGCATATGATGCGGAAGTATTTAAGAAACATAATGTTGACTATGTTTCTAAAACTCAACTAGAAAGTGCATTGTTTGATGAATTAGGCGAATTGATGCACGCTCAGAAATCAGATTGGTGCTGGTGGAAATTTACGCAAGAACCAACAGACAAGGCCAAGGTATTTGAAGAATACGCAGATGTCATTCATTTCGCTTTAATGTACGAAATCAAGTTTGGTACAGGATGTTATCAATACGAGGACATTAGATGGAATTACAACAAGCTAAAAACGGATTTAGGTTTTGGACAGGCATATGCATTTAGTTGTGCAATCAGTTTAACACGCGATGATAACGTATTAGCTTATGTAATCGCATTAGGATTGCATTTAGGATATTCGATTGAAGAAATTTATAACGAATATATTCGCAAGAATGAGATCAATAAAGAAAGATTAGCAAAGGGGTACTAGGAAAGGAGATTTAAGATATATGAACATGGATGTTATTGCAAGAAGAATTGTAAAGGAATACGTAGAAGAACATTTAGATAAATCAGATAAAGATATTAAGGAATCAGACAAGCAACCTTATATTGTATGGAAGTGCAAGACTTTGCAAAATTGGAAATATTTGATGAGTACAGATTTGCATGATGGAATGTATTATGAATTAACTTACAACGGCGATAAAAAGGAATGGTATTTGGATGCATATAAGAAGTTTGAGAATAGATGTATTCCAATGCCTGCGGATGATGAGGTAGATGTATGAAACTAATAGAATTACTTCCATTGATTGAATGTTCTACAGTAAACGTTTATGAGAAAAGAAGATATGGACCACCTAAATTTATCGTATTGATTAATCCAAAAAATAATAAAGGATGTATTTCAGATGATTTATTAGATAGAGAAATTTATTCAATATCAATAGGTTATAGCAGTAAATTTAACATTTGCGTTCGCAATAAGAAAGATGATGAAGAATTAATTAAAAAAGCGACTTCAATTGGTTTGATTGAAAATGCTAACAATGATGATTCAAATGAGGAGGATGATTTTTAAATGGAAGCGTTTGTTCAAATGTCACTAGAAACATATGATACGTTAAAGTTTAATAACGAGTATTTAAAAAGAAGGCTAAAAGAGGAACAAGAATCACACAGTGAAGATGTTGCACAAGCCAAAAAAAAAATAAATGATTTGGCCGAAAAAATAGATCAGTATAAGAAACACATTCTAGAACGTAATTGTAAATGGTTAGATATTGAGAATTATCCACTAGAACATTATTTGAATATAGATTCATGGAATTACGCAATGAATTATAAAGATGACTTATTAAATCTAGGGTTCACAAAACAAGATATGGATGGATTTATAGCCGACAAATATGAAGAATTAGTGAAAGAGAAAGAAGGAAAAGAAGATGATTAAATTAAAAAACAATTATGCAATCACTTCTAGCGGTGGAAGTCATGCGATTATAGTGAGGACACTTATCGTAGAACAGTTACTGAATTTAAAAAGAAGTGGTTTAAACAAACTAAGATTGATGTACAAAAGCAAATTGAATTAGAATTTGAAAGAACAAAGAATGAATTGCTAAAAGAATTTGATTACTTGGAGGATGTAGAATGATGAGTAATGATTTAGTTAAGATGAAACTTGAATTAAAAGTTTTATGGAAATTTAGAGTGGGATACAAAAAAGAATTACATCAACACTTATCAAATGGATATACAGTGGCAAAAGAAAGTATTCTTTATACAATTTTACAAAATGCGAAATGCGTTCCTACAAATAATCAGAAATTTCATATTGAATTAGACGGGTTTATTGATGTTGATGATAAAGCACAAGATAAGTTAGAAAAAATGTTAATGGCTTTGTGGAATACTTGCAAATCATTTAAAGATGATGGAATTGAAATTCATAAGCTATCAACACCAGGAGTTAAATCAGATGAGTGCGACTGAATATGATATTCATGATGAATCAATTAAAAATGGATGTATTCAATTAAAGTCACATATATTTAGAAAATGGACAGATTCTAAGGATTTCTTTGAATTGATTGATAGTGCAAATAAAATCATTGAATACATCGTCAAACTTGAACGTGAGAATTGTGGTTTAAGAGAATATAAGAAACATCAAGACAGAGCTAACGAAAGAAGATACCACACTGGTGATGAGTCATGGCATCGTGGTTCAGTTGTTGTAAATGAAAATAAAAAGAAAAGGAAGTGATTAAATGGCATTAACAACAGATGCTCGTGTATATTCAAATGCGCATCAATCAATGAAGCAAATTGAAGAGCTAGGCAGACTTTGCTATCAAAACAATATTGAAAAGAAAGATATATTTTTGATGGACCAAATTATTAAAAGAAATATGTCAACGGAAGTACAATATCTTTTAGATCATAAACTTGATGTGCATGAATTAGAATCTGCATATCGTTTGAAAGGTTGGATTTAATGCTATCAAATGAAGATGCATCGTATGTAATCAGACAGATACGCAATATTGATTGGTATATTGCACGTATCACTGAGATTGAAAATAAATTAAGTAAAGTATCTGATTTATTGAATTATGATAGAGGATATAAAAGTCCGTTGAATTGGCAGAGAATAACAATCAAAGTTAAAGATTGGGAAGGTAAGTTAGTTGATGAAGATGCACGATACAAAGCACCAGGAAGTAAGTATCAATCAAATTCGAATGGTTTAGTGTTCGATTACGAAGATGAATTGATTCAAGAGTTACAAGTAACACGATACAGTCTATGCAAAGCAATGTCTTATCTTGAACAACTAAAACAAAGTGATGAAGTACAATTTATTCTTGATTACTTTGACAACAAATCATACGAATCATTGAAGATGCAATATCATATATCAAACGTAAACAGACACATGAAATCATTAGTTAAACGACAAATCAAACAAATATAAAATAAAAAGCGTACTAAAGTACCCTTTAATCTTTGATATAATGGATACGTAAGAATTTAGTTCTTACAAAATATGCGACTTAGGGGGTATCAAAAAGATACTCCCTTTTATTGTCACATATGAGTCTCTTTTAAGTTTTCCTTTCGCTCATGTGCCTAGAATCATAGGTGCATGATTGAGAGGAATACATATGGCAGACTCAGAATGGATTGAATATTTATATCAACACAAGGATTTAAATGATTGGGATGTAGCTTGTAAAAAGTTCTATGATTCTGCACTTTGGAGACATAAACGTGAGGAAGTATTACACTTAGACCACAATGAATGTCAACTATGTAAGCAACATGGAATTATAACTAAAGCTCAAACAGTTCATCACATCATTCATTTGCGTGACAATCCAAGCTTAGCTTTATCAATCTACAACAACAACGAACGTCAATTGATTAGTTTATGTAACGATTGTCACAACAAAGTTCATCCAGAAAAGAATATAAAATTCAAATCAAAAAGCGAAAAGGAAAAGGATTTAATCACAGAAGAACGATGGTGATTCATTGATTGAACATTCAGTTTCAACCGTTTTATGAATAAAAATTATTTTTTTCATAATACCCCCCCGGGTAAAAAATTTGGTTTAAAATTTGAGTCCCCTCAGAGCGGGGTCGAGCGAATCCTGTCGAGAAATTCTTCTAATTCATGTAAAAAATTGGAAATCAAGGTGGTGATTAAGGAATGAAAAAAGAGAACAAGTCTATTGATCTAAAGAAAAGTTTGGATAATTTTAAAAAAGATGCGGAGCGACAAGGATATGTTGATAATTTCTTGTTTGCGAGTACTTTGAAAAGGCTGGAAACACAGATTGATATTCTGACAAGCTTGGAAAAGAAAATTGAAGAAGATGGTGTTGTTTGTACGAAGGAATATGTTAAGGGAAGAGAAAATATGTATGTGAGTCCTGCGGTGACTACGTACAATAAAACTTGCCAACAAGCCAACAACACAACTCAAGCACTTATTAAGGTAATCGTTTCGTTAGGCGGTGCTTTACACGAAGAAGATGAAGATGATGAGCTATGAGTTCATTACCAATATTCTGTAAAGAGTATTTTGATTTAATGGATGCGAATGAAGATGAGTTTTGTATTGAGCAATGGCAGTTGCGGTCGATGGTTGAGAGGGCCTTTCAGAATGAAAGGTTGATTGTCGATTTAGAACTTTATGAGCATTACATTGGATTAGGTAAGTATTTAGGCTTTGGCCGTGGATACGAATGGGAAAGATACTGCATAGGATGTTACTTGTGTACATTTAAAGAAGAGGACGGACTTCCGAGATGGGATGACGGCCTTTTTTTTATGGGCCGAGGTGCAGGAAAAGACGGATTGATATCTTGGATGAGTTTATGTTTGATTAGTCCATATAATCCAATCGAGAATTACGATGTTGATATTTGTGCTTTTAATGAGGACCAGGCTTTGAGACCAGTGCTTGATATTCACGATGCTTTAGAGAAAGAACCGAAGAAATTTAAAAAGTTCTTTAAATGGACACGTGAAAAAATCAGAGGTATCAAGAATAAAGGTTACATCAAAGGCCACACCAACAATGCCAAAGGTAAAGATGGTTTGAGAAGTGGTGCAGTGTTTTTAAATGAGATTCATACTTACGAAAACTATGACAATATCAACGTGTTCACTACTGGTTTAGGAAAGAAGCCTCATCCACGAACTGGATATTTCACAACGAATGGCGATGTCCCTGATGGGCCTTTAGACAATATGCTAGACGATGCAAAAGATGTTTTGAAAAATGGTCATAACGATAATGGCCACTTTTATTTTATTTGTAGATTGAATAACAAGGATGAAGTGCATGATGAATTGAACTGGCGCAAAGCTAATCCATCATTGAGATATAAACCATCATTATTAGTTGAGATGCGTAAGGAATATAACAAGTGGTTGAAAGCTCCACAAACTTTAGCAGCGTTTATGACTAAGCGAATGAATATCAGACAGACGAAGGAATCAATGCCAGTTGCGAGTTGGGATGATATCAAAGCTACTAACAAAGAGTTGATTGATCTAAAAAGTTGGTCATGTGTTTGTGGTATCGACTTTTCAAAAACGAATGACTGGATGGCAGTGAATCTACATTTTAAACAAGATGAAATTCGCTATGATATCAATCACGCTTGGGTATGTATGCAATCAACAGAATTGTGGAGATTGAAATGCCCTTATAAAGAATGGGCAAATGAATGTTATGTCACATTAGTTGATGAACCTGAGATATCACCTAAGTTGGTATCTGAATATCTTAGTCAAATGATGAATGATTATGTCATTGAAGGTGTTGCGATGGATAGTTACAGATTTGAGATATTGAAAGATGAGTTGAATAAGCTTGGTTTTAGCTATGAAAACAAGAATATTAAGCTTGTTAGAAATTCGGATATCATGAAAGTTGTGCCTATCATTGTTAGATGCTTTTTGAATCATTTCTTTGTTTGGGGTGAACAACCTTGCTTAAGGTGGGCTACTAACAATTCAAAATTAGTTCCTGCTAAGAAGTCAATGATGGCAGTTGATGGTGAATTGGATATGGGTAACTATTTGATTGGAAAAATCGAGCCAAAAGCAAGAAAGACAGATCCTTTCATGGCATTGGTTGCAAGTATGACAATTGAAGATATGTTGCCTCAAGCAATCGGTAGTATTCCTTTTGATATTGGAGTACTTACTTTTTAAATAAAAGGAAGGAGTGAAAACATGGGATTTTTGAAAAAAATATTTGGATTCGGTAAAGATTTCGCAGATGAAAAAGATATGTGGATTAAATCTGCAACAATTACGACAGAACAAGAACAGTTAGCATCTTTGACCGCTCGTCAATTGGCCTTTGAAATTTGTGTACAACGAATTGCAAAAGCGATCTCAAAATGTGAGTTCAGAACATACGAAAAGAAAAAAGAAAAGAAGAATAGCTTTTATTATTTATTGAATGTTAAACCGAATTACAATCAATCGAGTACAGAGTTTTGGAATGAATTTATCCATAAACTTTATTATGATGATGAAGTATTAGTTGTACAAAGAGCGGATAAATTGTTTATTGCAGATTCGTTTACTGTTGATGATAAAATCGTATTTGGTGAGCACGTGTTTAAAGATATTCATATCGGTGATATCACGTTGAATAGTGATTACAAACAGTCAAGAGTTATGCATTTTAAGTTAGGCAATGAGAAGATAAAGGAATATTTAGATGGCACTTTAGCATTGCAAACTTCTTTGATTCAAACCGCATTGAGTTCATATAAACGTGCGAATGGATTTAAGATGAAAGCTCACATAGGACGTATGCAAGCCAATAAAGATTTGGAAGATAAGATTAATGATTTGTTAAACAATCAAGTTAAAACTTTCATGAAAGCAGATAACGCATTGTTGCCTGAATACGAAGGATTAACTTTTGATGAGTTTGGAACAGAAAAGAAAAATATAGTAACTACTCGAGATATTAAGGCCTTATTAGATGATACGTTAGAACTCACTTGTAAGGCTTTTTTAATTCCAGTGAACATTTGTAATGGAGATGTAGCAGATACATCGAAAGCAGTGGATGATTTCTTAACGTTCTGTTTAGATTCAATTGTTAAATTGATTCAAGACGAAATCAACGGAAAGCATTACACAGAAGATGAGTACTTACGTGGTACTTACATGAAAATCAACACTCAAGCAATCAAACATATTGATGCTTTAGATATGGCTAACTCAGTCGATAAATTAATTAGTAGTGGTGTTTATTCAATCAATAACATCTTGCGTATTTTAGGCGAAGAAGAAATTGATGAAGAATGGGCGAACGAGCATTACATCACTAAGAATTATAGTGGTATCGACTCAACTGATCAGTCATTGAGTGAGAAAGGAGGAAAAACAAATGCCGAAGATGAAGGTAATGCAAATGCGAATGCAAGTTAATGAAGCTAAGCCAAATGAAGCAGACCTTGAATTGTACGATGAAATTGGTGAGTCTACAGACTGGTGGACTGGAAAGACATCAGGCATCAGTGCCGAATCAATCACTCAGTTTTTAAAGGAAAATCAAGATGTAGATACAGTTAATTTACATATTAATTCAAATGGTGGATTAGTATTTGAAGGAATCACAATTCACAATGTTTTGAAAGGCTCTGACAAAACTGTAAATGTAATCATTGATGGTTTAGCTGCATCAATTGCGAGTGTAATTGCGATGTGTGGTGATACTGTTAAGATGTATCCAACATCACAAATGATGATTCACAATTGTTGGACATATGGATGTGGCAATGCTAATGATTTTAGAAAGTTAGCCGACCAAATGGACAAGATTATGGACTCATCAAGAATCGCATACCTAAGTAAAGCTAAAGATAAACTTACAGAAGAAAAGCTTAACGAGTTGTTAGACAATGAAAGTTATTTAACCGCTCAAGAGTGCTTTGATTTAGGATTGTGCGATGAAATCATTGGCGTAGACACTTCGAAAAAAGAAGGTGTTAAAGCCGATGAAAAAAAGGTACAAAAGGTTGAAGAACCTTTAGAAAAATCGCCAACTATTGAACCTTTAAATAAGGAAAATGGTTGGTTTTTTTAATGCAAGGCTATGTCACAACAAACAGTTGATAAATAGCCATTTTTATAGGGGAGTATCA
>NZ_JAJDMK010000006.1:0-64542 GCF_020593575.1 Holdemanella sp. DFI.5.55 | reverse complement strand
GAACAATAAAGTGTATCAGAGTTTCAGCAGGCAGTTTTCTCTTACGAGTAAAATCGCTAACAGGGTCATTGCAGTAACAAGCGATGTTGCTGCAAACGATTTTAATAGAACGGTTAAAAATATTTAAAATCTTATCTGGAATCATAGGTGAAAATCCTCCTCTATAATTCCTTCGGATTATGTTTAAAATTTCGGTTTTTGGCTTGTCAAGTGTTTTTTACACTTCTTGCACAAAAAAAGAGCCCTACCCGTTTATAGGTAAGACTCATAAATTTAAGAATTTGCTTAACTTAATGACATTGGACTAATTCTCTGGGATTTCTTTTACAATAATAGGCAATTCAACTGTGATTTTAGTTCCCACATCTTCCTTTGAAGTTAAATGGATTTTGCCTTGATAATAATAGACAACATGTTTTACAATCGACAAACCTAAACCTGTACCTGGTATTGTTTTTGAGCGTTCTTTATCTACCCGATAAAATCTTTGAAATATTCGACTCTGATCTTCTTGCGCAATTCCCACACCTGTATCTTCCACACTAAAATACATATTTTTTTGATTTTTCTTTAGAACAACATCTATTCGTCCGTTTTGTTTATTGTACTTAATTGCGTTCGAAATTAAATTATAGAAGATACCTTTAATATGATCTAAACTCGCAAAAACTGTAAACTCTGTCGCATTCACATAAACATTTAAATGCATCGCTTCAATTTGTGGCTTTAAAGTCTCGACAACAGAATCCAACAATTTCTTTACTTGAATATGCGAATATGTGACTTGCATCTCTTCTGTTTCTAATTTTGAAATCGTTAAAATATCATTGATCAATTGTGTCATATGGTCACTCTCTTTTAAAACACAATCTAAACATGTATCGATTTGAGCACTATCCTGAATTGTATGCGAACGAATCAATTCTGTATATCCACGTATAGAAGTTAGTGGTGTTTTTAATTCATGACTCGCATTACTAAAAAATTCCTGGCGAACCTTTTTTTCTTTTTCCAGTCTTTCTAAATATTTTTTATTTTCTTCGGACATATTCGTCAATGCATCTGTGATTCCATAAAGTTCGGGATAATTATATTTATGAAACGATAGCACTTCTTTTGAAATATTTGTTGAATTAATTGTATTTGTGATATCTTTAAAAGGTTCTACAATTTCATTGGCCATTTTTTTAGACAAAACAAATACCACCATAAAAGATACGGCAATACTAAATAAAAATGGTACTAATAATATCGAAATAGATTGGCTCAACCCATCAAATGGCATAGCTAAACGAACAATTGTTTGATTATCTTCCTCATAGTCAGCTATATATAAATAAGAACGTTGCATTGTATCTGAATAACGAATACATGTCCCTGTACCTTGAGCAATAGCTTGTTTTACCTCTTCACGCTGCAGATGTTTTTCACGAATTCTATTTTTATAGTTATCATATAAAACTTTTCCGTTTCGCTTAATAATTGTGATACGAATATCTTCCGATTTAACAGTATCACCCAAACGAGTCGTATTTAAATCATCTATTTCTAAGTTTTTTACCAATTTAACCGTATTCATTAAATATTGTCGATTTTGAGAAATAGATGCTTTATATAAACTCACGTAAAGTAAACCAAAGCCCAAGATAAATGTGATCAAAAAAGTTGTTAAAAACGAATGAACAATCTTCTTATGCATTGTGATCCTCAGCAACAAAACGATATCCAACCTGTCTTACAGATTGAATCCAATGTGCATATTCATTTCCCATCTTCTTACGCAATGAGTTAATATGTACATCCAGTGTTCTGCTTTCTCCAATAAAATCATATCCCCAAATCTGATTGATCAACTCTTCTCGTGATACAGCTCTACCTTCATTTTTAGCTAAATATTTCAACAATTCAAATTCTTTAAATGTCAATTCAATCGGTTCTTCATGAATTGTCACCGTTCTTTTATCTAAATCAATACATAAGCCATGTATTTGAATCAATCGTTCATCCTTTTTACTTCTACGAAGTAATGAACGAATACGAGCAGCAAGCTCTAACACACTAAATGGCTTCGTCAAATAATCATCAGCTCCTAAATCAAGTCCCATGATTTTATCAAGCTCTTTATCTTTTGCACTTAAGATAATAACAGGTAAATCTTTAAGCGTTGCCTTTGAACGAATAAATTTTAATATATCATACCCATTCATGCCTGGTAACATCAAATCTAATATGGCTAAATCTACTTTATTGTTTTGTAGATAATCATATGCATCTTTTCCATTTTCAAAATCAACTAGTTCATAATTAAAACTAGCCAATGTTAATTTTAATAATTGACGAATATTTTCATCGTCTTCAACAATTAAGACTCGTTCCATAAAATCAAACCTCTTTTTTTTTGTCATTTTATCATGAAAGCAAGTAAAAAAGGAGTAAAGTTTTTTTTACATTACTCCTTAATAATCTAAATTATTTTTTTAAAGATGGGTTCCAGTGTTCATTTGGTTCTAATCCTAAGAAATCACAAACTGTAGCTGCAACATTTGACAACCCTAGATCTTCGCCTTCTTTTAATTCACATTCCGCATTGTATACGATGAATGGAACTGGTGCTAATGTGTGGCTAGTCTTACTTTCATCATCCGCATTACCGTGGTCTGCAGTAACTAATAAAATACCATTTACTTTATTTACAGATTCAATAACACGTGCAAGTTCTAAGTCTACTGATTCAACACCAATGATAGTTGCTGGTAAACTTCCAGTGTGTCCTACCATGTCACCGTTTGGATAGTTTGTACGAATGAAATCATAGTTTCCACTTTCGATTGCTTCACACAATTTATCAGTGATTTCAGCAGCCTTCATCCAAGGTCTTTGTTCAAATGGGACTACATCACTTGGGATTTCAACATAAGTTTCTAAAGACTCATCAAATTTTTCTGAACGGTTACCATTCCAGAAATATGTAACGTGTCCATACTTTTGTGTTTCACTGATTGCATACTCACGAATACCATGTTTACACAATTCTTCAGTTAATGTATATTTAATTTTTGGTGGTTCCGTCAAATAGTTCTTTGGAATTTGTAAGTCTGCATCATATTGTAACATACCTGCAAATTTAACATTTGGAACTTTAACACGATCAAATTTATCAAATGAAGCATCTCCATCAAATGCTAAAGAAATTTCTTGAGCACGGTCACCACGGAAGTTGAACAATACAACGCTATCTCCATCATCGATAGTTCCTACAGGTGCACCATCTTTCGCAATAACAAATCCTGGAAGATCTTGGTCAACAACATTTAATTCTTTACGATACGTTTCAATAGCTTCTGTAGTTGAAGCAAATTGTCTTCCTTCACCCATTACGTGAATTTTCCATCCACGCTCAACCATAGACCAGTCAGCTTCATAACGGTCCATTGTGATTTGCATACGTCCACCACCACTAGCGATGCATGCGTGGAAATTGTCATCATTTAATTCTGCCATAAATGATTCAATATCATTTACATATTCTAAAGCTGAAGTTGCAGGAACATCACGTCCATCAAGCAATGCATGAACACGAACTTCCTTAATACCTTCATTTTTAGATTCTTTAATCAAAGCCTTTAAGTGAGAAATATTAGAGTGTACGTTTCCATCACTTAAAAGACCGATGAAATGCATTTTGCTGTCTTTTGCATTTTCAGCTAAATCCTTCCAAGTTTTAGAATTGAAGATTTCTTTAGACTCAATATTTTCGTTAACTAATTTAGCTCCTTGAGAATAAATTTGTCCACAACCTAATGCGTTGTGTCCAACTTCTGAGTTACCCATATCTGAATCTGTAGGAAGTCCTACTGCAAGTCCATGAGCACGAAGTTGTGTATGTGGACATTCTGCCCACAATTTATCAAGTGTTGGTTTGTTGGCTAATGCAACAGCATTGTTCTTCTTATCTTCACGAATACCAATACCGTCCATAACAACCAAAATTACTGGTCTTTTTTCCATTGTATTTTTCCTCCATTAATCGATAATAATATAACACTAACTAGGCCTTTTTTCAATGAACTCGTTTCAACAAATGAATTTTTTCACAAAAAGAAAAAGCCGCTTAACGGCTTTGATAACGAGATAAAAACTGTTGTGTTCTTTCTTGTTGAGGATGCTCGAACAACTGTTCTGGGCTACCCTGTTCTGCAATGACACCTTTATCCATAAAAATAACACGATCACTAACTTCTCTGGCAAACTGCATTTCATGTGTAACGATAACCATAGTCAAACCTTCATCAGCTAACTTTTTCATGACATCCAAAACATCACCAACCATTTCTGGGTCTAATGCACTTGTTGGTTCATCAAATAGTAGCACTTCTGGATCCATACACAAGGCACGCGCAATCGCAACACGTTGCTTTTGTCCACCAGAAAGTTTAGTACTAGGCTTATTCGCAAACTCTTTCATTCCTACTTCATCTAAGAATTTTAAAGCTGTGGCTTTTGCTTCTTCTTTCGATTTCTTTAAGACACGGACCTGGCCTAACATGCAGTTTTCTAAAACAGTCAAATTATTAAATAAATTAAAACTTTGGAACACCATTCCAACCTTTGAACGATATTCATTCACATCCATTTGACCACTTAGAATATCCTTACCATGATATAAAACATGGCCTCCATCCATTCTTTCTAATAGGTTTACACATCTCAACATCGTACTTTTACCAGATCCACTCGATCCAATAATCGTAACCACTTCTCCTTTATGAATATCGAAATCTACATCATTTAATACTTTAAGATTTCCAAAATGTTTCTGGAGATGTTGAATTTGAATAATTGTTTCCATAAATATCCTCCTAGCTACAGAAATCTTTCATGCTACTTTCGCTATCCATTCTTTTTTCAAGATAATTCAATAAGAAAGAAGCAAGTGTTGTTAAAATTAAATATAAAACTGCAGAAACCATAAACGTTTCAATATAACGATAGTTACTTCCAGCTACAGATGTTGTCTGGAAGTACAGTTCAGTTACCGTAATAACATTCAACATTGAACTATCCTTAATATTTACAATCAATTGGTTTCCAATTGAAGGAAATGAATTTTTAATAGCTTGAGGAAATACAACATACATCAAAGTTTGCATCGTTGTCATACCTAAAGACATTGCGGCCTCATTTTGTCCTTTATCCACAGACTGAATTCCAGAACGAATAATTTCAGCCATATAAGCGCCTGTATTGATTGAAATAATAATCAAACCTGCTGTAATCGGAGTCCATCCAATCACAGGTTTTCCTAAATAGTAAATAAACATAGCTTGAACCATCATTGGTGTACCTCTGAACACCCAAATATACAATCCCGTAATGATTCTACCTATTCTTTTTAAAACTTTGATACCCGTTGAATCATATTCATTGATCTCAATCGCACGAATGCCGCCGACTAATAAGCCGACGACAAATCCTGCAAACGTACCAACAAAGGCGAACAACAAAGTCATCTCAATTCCATATTGGAAAAGAGGCAAATTATGAACAAATATGTTCCAAGCTTTCGCAAAATCAATACGCATAATTAATCCTCTGTTGGTTGGTGTTCAACTGCATATTTCATCATTTCTTCACGTTCTTCATCCGAAATACTATCTAATGCTTTTTGAACCTTTTTGAAGAATTCAGAATCTCGAGAACCTTCCTTTAATGCGATTGAAACAGTTGTATCACAATCAAAACCATGTCCATTTTCGAACTGAATGATAGTTAAGTCTGGGTTAGCTTCTACAACACCTTTGGCAACTGCCATTTCAGCAGTAATCCCATCCACTTCGTGTTGTTGTAAAGCCAATACCATTTCTGGATAAGTAGCCTTTGGTGTTACGTGATTTACACCTTTAATTTGATCAATGACATCATCGTAGTTTGTTGATTTTTGACCAACAACATTTTTACCACTAAATTGTTGAATATCTGTATATCCAGCTTCTTCACCATCTTTACGAACAATCATGATCATTCCCTTTGAATCATAATATGGAGTTGTAAAGTCAGCTCCTTCTTCACGTGTTTTATCTTTAGTCATACCAGCGATAATCGCATCGATTTCATCACCCTCTAAAGCTGGAATCAATCCATCCCATGATGTTTTCTTAATGACTAATTTTTTTCCTAATTTTTTCGCAATCTTTTTTGCAACCTGCACATCATATCCATCCGCATATCCTGATTTTCCTAATTTTACAGAAGTATCTGTTTTTGTAGAAGTTTGCCAGTTAAATGGAGCATATGCACATTCCATTCCTACGACAAATGTGTCCTTATCTTCTGATGTTGTAGCTGTGTTTGATCCGCATCCTGTTAGTGCAAAAGCACATACCATGGCAGATGCCATTAATTTTTTAAAGTTCATATTTCTTTTCTCCTTCTCTAATCGGCAAAGAATAGAAAAAAGCTATGCGGGCATACCACATAGCTAAAAAATATCTCATTAACTATAAGATAACGCCTCTTCCTGACGAAGGAGTGTTATAAGTATTCCTTATAACCCCAAGAAATAAAATTGCCATTTTATCTCTTTCGGCATTGGTTACCTTTCAAACACTTCACAGTCTGCCAACTCCATGTTTTACTCTGATGCAATGCTGCCTCTATCTTTACTCGATTCACTTTATAGTGCTTATTATACTCGACATATACATAGTGTCAAGAAAGAATTTGCAAATTTTCATAAAACTGTAAATATTTTCATCATTTCTTTAAGCTTCTTTTAAGTTTTAAAAACTATTCTATAGACAGAAATAAACAGGTATCAACCCAATACATATAACCCTTTCCTAAATAACTTATTCTGTTTATTTCATATATTCCTATTTCTTGGTGAGTCATAATAATAGACTCACCCCCTTTTTTTTAACAAGAAAAAAGAATGTACATATGTACACTCTTAATCTAAAGTAGCTGTATCCATTGCTTGTGACCAGTTATGAATTGGACCTGTCTTCATATTCTTAACACGCTTGTTATATAAGTTGAAATTCTGGTTTCCATATAATGCTAAATATGGCAATAAATCATTTTCCTTAATCATAACCTGTTTATAAAGCTCTGTTGATTTTGCTTCATCTGTTGTATACATTGCTTCATCCAATAATGAATCCAATTCACTATCTGATAGTCTTGCATAGTTATTTACATCCCCTGTTTTCAACATAGAATTTAAATCTGTATTAGCTACACCTGTAAAACTCATCGCAAGACAACTCATTTCCCATTCACCCAATGCACTATCATCACTTGTTTTTGATAATAATGAATTGAATTCTAGAATTGTCTGTTTTAAATCAACACCAATATCTTTGTATGTCTTTTCAATCATAGGAATCAAAGTTTCCAATGAACTAGAACCTTCCGCAATCATGAAACGAATGCTTAATTTTTGACCATCTTTATAACGATAACCATCATCTGCCATTTCCCATCCAGCTTCATCTAAGATTTGATTTGCCTTATCTTCATTAAATTCATAAGTTTCAAGACCATCCAAAGCCTCTTCACCACGAATATAAGTGCCTAAATTGGCGCTTGCTGGATTCGCATATACAGCTGGTACAAAGGCTAGTTTTTCTTTTTTTGCTTCCTTACTTGCTTTTTCCCAAGAGAAGAAACTATCGACAAAGCCTTGACGATCCGTCGCATAAGCTAAGGCTTTACGTACGGCTGGATCGGCTGTAGGACCTTGTGCACAGTTAAAGTAAACATAGCCTTCTGTCGCACGTGGGTATGTATTAAATGTCAAATTGTCATCTAGACTAACTTGTCCAATTTTAGTTGGATCTGCATTCTCAGGTAAATAATCCACATTTCCTTTTTGAAGTTCATTTAACTCAGTTGAAGTACTGCAAACTTTGATAATAACCTTATCAATTGAATATTCTCCTTTTTTAGCTTTAAAGTTCTCGTTTCTTACAAAGCTAGCGCCGGTTGCCTTTGAATATTTATTCAATTTATAAGCCCCACTACCAATCGGATTGGAAGTATCTTTTTCAATCTTTGATATGTGTCCCTTCTTGTACTTATATTGTGTATCCGAGCAAATAGCACGAGTACCAAAAGTAGTTACCGCATCAATTCTTGGCTGTGTCATATGGAAAACAACCGTATAATCATCTGGTGTCTCAATTCCACTTAATTCTGTAGCATCCCCATCATGATATTCCTTATAACCTTCAATATTCTCTACATCACTCGAAAACCTTCCTGTATAGCTAGGATCTGCCAACACTGTAAATGTATATTTTACATCACTAGAAGTAAGCTTAGATCCATCGGAAAACTTAACACCTTTATTCAACTTAAAAGTAACCGTTTTTCCATCATCACTAATTGTAGGAAGCTCCTTAGCCAAAACTGGCTGTAATTCTTCATTTTCATCATACTGAAGCATTGATTGATATATCAAGTTGATCGCATATGCATCGTATGCACTTTCATAATACAGTGGTGAAAATACACCATTCATCTGCGCAGTAATTCCAACGGTCAAAACATTATTCGAATTATCACTTGACGCAGATGAACATCCCACTAAGCTTGCAGCCATCATTGCTGCTAATCCTGACTTCATAATCTTATTGTTCATTCACATCACCCTCTTAATTTAAAAATATGATACATTTCTTTCATTTTCTTTGCAAGCCATTTTCAGTAAAATTTCAATTATTTACAATTGATCAATTCATCAAACTCATCCACAAGCTTATCAAACTGGCAAATCGCATCATGAATTGGTTGTGGACTTGTCATATCGACGCCTGCCATTTTTAATAAATCAATTGGAGACTTAGAACATCCACCCTTTAAGAAATTCAAATAATTCTCAATATCTTCTGGATTGCCTTTTAATAGCTTTTGCGAAATGGCCATGGAAGCACAAAAACTTGTCGCATATTGATACAAATAGAAATTCATATATAAGTGTGGGATTTTTGCCCACTCTAAATCAATTGGCTCATCTACAATCACATCTTCACCATAATATAATGCATTTAAATCATGATTGATCTTATTCAATAATTCAGCACTCAACGTATTATTTTTAGCCACTTCCTCATTGATCAACATTTCAAATTCTGCAAGCATAGCCTGGCGGTACATTGTTCCACGATATTGTTCCAATAGATAATTAATCAAATAAGCACGCTCTTTTTTATCCGTAGTTCTTTCCAATAAATAATGCATCAACAAAGCTTCATTACATGTACTTGCGACTTCAGCCACAAAAATCTTATAATCGCTATTAATAAAAGGCTGATGTTTAAAAGACATATAAGAATGCATCGCATGACCCATTTCATGTGCCAAAGTAAATTCACTTCTTAATGTATCTGTATGATTTAATAAGACAAAAGGATGGCATGGCACACCACAAGAATAGGCGCCTGAACGCTTTCCTTCATTTTCATATACGTCGATCCATCGTGAATTTAAACCTTTTTCATAAGCCTCTACATACTCTTGTCCTAATAAAGCTACGGAAGCTAACGCTTCTTTTTTTGCCGTTTCAAAGGTAATTTTCTTATCAAATTCCTTAACTAAAGGAACATATAAATCATACATATTTAATTTATCTTTCTTTAAAGCCTTTTTACGAACCTTCATATATTTATGCAAAGGTGCAATATCCTTATGTATCTGCTTAATCAAATTCTTATACACACTTGACGGAACTCCATTTTTATTTGTACTTGCCTCCAATGATGTTGTATATCCTCTTAAATCCGATTCATATTTCAACATCTTACATTGTGAATTCAATAAAGAAGCCATCGTATTTTGAACCTTACCATAAGCTGCATACATATTTTCGAAAGCCGACTTTCTTAATGTCTCATCTGCACTTTCTAAATAATCCACATAACTTCCTGATGTCAATGGTAGAACATTCCCCTTCGCATCTTTAACATCTTCAAACCTTGTATCCACATCATTCAAAATATTGAATGCTCTTTCACTACTAGAAAAAATATCTTGACACCCTGCTAACAATCCTTCTTTTTCCATAGACAAAGTATATGGCTTTAATCGATAAATATCTTGAATAAATCGTCTATATCTCTCTAATCCCGGTTCATTTTCGAAGTATGTTTCTACATCAGACAATTTTAAAAGCTCTACTTCAAAAAAGGCTTGCTGAGAATGAATCTCTGTAATAACTACGTTTGCCTTTCCTTTTAAATCTTGATAAAAAGCATTTGAACCATCTTGATCACTTAATAAAGATGTATAACAATCCAATGTATATAGTTTTTCATTTAATTCTTCATACCCTTTTAAATACGCATATAAACTAGATGCATTTGTTAGATGATCTTTATATTTCAATAATTCTTTTGATTGCGTCTTTGCTTTCTCTAATTCTTTATAAAACACATCTAGATTTGGATAGATATCTTCTATTTTCCATGTATTTTCAATTAATTGTTCATTTCTTTTCATATACACACCTCTTTTTTTTACATTTAGTGTAATCTCTTACATTCTAAAAGTCAAAAAAAAGAAAAGAATAAATCTTTTCTCTTAATGCGTTTCTCCAGAAACCACTTTAATATCCGTATCACTCTCTAACATAGCTTCTACAGATAATTCAATGGCTTTAGCAATATCTTTTAAATTCATTCCAGGAGTTCCTGCTGGCTGATTTACTGTTTGTTCAGTGGCAAAAGGCACATGCATAAAGCCACCTTTTACATCTTTAAATTCTGTATGACAATAATGCAATACAGAATACATTACATCGTTACAAACATAAGTTCCTGCTGTATAACTAACACTTGCAGGAATTCCATTTTCCTTCATTTTTTCAACCATTCTAAACACAGGAAGCATTGTAAAATAAGCTTCTGGGCCATTTTCTACAACACTTGTCTGTAAAGGTTGATTGCCTTCATTATCGGCAATTCTCGCATTTCTAAAGTTAATACCCACCCATTCTGGTGTGACTTGACTTCTTCCTCCTGCTTGACCAATACACAATACAAAATTTGGCTGATTCTCTTGAATCGCTTCATAAACTGCATCTGGCCCTTTTTGAAATACTGTAGGAATTTCTTTCTTAATAATTTTTGCCCCACCAATTTCATCCGGCAATAATTTAACAGCTTCATAAGCTGGATTGATTTTTTCTCCTCCAAAAGGATCAAAACCTGTAATTAATACTTTTTTCATAACATTTCATCTCCTATGACATCATGATCATCATGACAATTTGTACCACTAACATAATTACGGCAACAAGCACTTGTTTTTTAATGACACCATTTTTGTCTTTCATTTCTAAGATTGCAACAGGACCCATATTAAAGTTTACTGCCATTGGCGTACATAGTGTACCACAATATCCACAAGTTAATGCTAAAGATCCAATCACTACTGGATCTGCTCCATATTGAAGGACAAAAGGTGCCCCAATACCAACTGTCATTACGGTAATTGCCGCAAAAGCATTTCCCATGATCATGGTAAATACCGCCATGCCAATCACATAAACAATAATTCCAATTGTAATGTTGCCTGCAGGAATAATATTCGATACTAATCCAGAAATTACATCTCCAACGCATGCAGCTGTAAATATGGCACCTAAAGCAGAAAGTAACATTGGAAGCATACTTAATGGTCCAACCACATCCATCATTCTACGACAATCTTTTAAGAAGACACTTGGTGTATTTGATTTTGAATAGATACGCAAAATAATCACGGCCACAAAAACACCTACACTCATTCCAACCCGTGGTGAAATCTTAGTAAAGAATGCAGCTAATAGCGTAAATAAACCAATACATACTGCTGGAACAAATATTTTTGAGCCAATCTTCTTGTTGTTTTGTTCCATCTCTTCAAGAGTAGGTTCAGGCTCATTACCAGTGAAACTTTCTTAAAAATTGGAGGTAAAACCAAGATAATCAACAAAATACCATCTACCAATGCTGGCAACCATTTACCTAGCACAAACATCAATCCTAAATCAAACCAGAAAATAAATGAACCAACATTATTTTTGTTTTCTTTATCTTTTAGATTTTTAAAAGCAACATACATAGAAATCAATCCAATAATACAATACATGACTTCTAAAAGTTTATCTGAAAGTGTAACATCTACACGCGTATAAAATTGAATTGGATTCATTATTTAGTCTCCCTCCTAGATAATTGTTTATCTTTAATATAGTAATAAACAATCGCAACAGCTACGGCAATAATTGCCACTTGAATTTGTACTTTCATTAAATCAACCAATTCAACATTGTAGCCTAAAACAGCTAATGTAGATTGTACTAAAATCATTCCACTTGTTCCTACAAACAAAACTTGTCCGAAGAACCATGCGATATTTTCCATACTACTTGCCATTCCTTTTAAGTTTTCTTCATACTTTTCACTGATCTTTTTATCATTTTTCTTAGCTGCAGCTGTAGCCATAGGTAACACAATAGGACGAACAAATCCGGCAACGCCACCAAAGCTTACATTAAATGCCGCAAAGACTAGACGGAATACACCATAAATCGCAAGAACAACATCGGCTGATGCATTTTTAAATTTCTTCATTAAATTAGCTGCTGCTTGTTTTAAACCATTTCTTTCCAAAGTACCCGTAACTACCATAACCATCACAAACACACACATACTGCGGTTAGCTAAAAAACTAGATCCAAGTGTTTCCAAGGAAGTAACTGGATCTATACCTGCAACAAGTGCAGTCACAATAGCGGCAATCATAATAATCAAAATCGAATCGAATTTTAATACAAATCCGATTACGACAATTAGAATACCTAACAGTTTTAATGATTCCATAGCCTTTCATTCTATCTTTCATGTTTCTTACAGATTTTTACATCAGAAATTATATCATGTCCCTCACAAAAAAAAATGGATCCAACGATCCATTTACAATACTGATTTATAGACTCTTAATACATTCTTATAGAAGATTTTTTCCACTTCTTCTTGTGTAAGACCCGCCTTATATAAAGCTTCTTCTAATAAATTCATCATAGAAGCATCTTCAATTTCTAAAGGACATGAAATCCCATCAAAATCTGTACCTAATCCAATGACATCAATTCCAGCTAAGTCTTTGATGTATAGAATATGTTTCACCATATCTTCTACACAACTCTTGTGATCAGTGCGATCCGCCAAGAAACTGCCACAGAAATTAAGTCCCATGACACCACCACGTTTTGCCAATTGAAGAATCATATCATCACTCATATTACGGGCTACATTACATACACTTCTTGCGTTAGAATGTGATGCCACAAATGGTTTTGTCGTATATTTCAATACATCATAGAAACCTGCATCATTTAAGTGAGAAACATCAATGATCATGCCTAATCTTTCCATTTCATTTACATATGAAATACCAAACTCTGTCAATCCTCTTTCTGTATCTACACTACGCTTATAGTTAGGTTGATTCCCATTCATATCTTTCATAGAAAGGTTTGGATAACCAATTCCGTTCTCATAATTCCATGTTAGTGCAATCATTCTCACACCCATGCGATAATAGTTTCTTAACATCGCTAAATCATTGAAGCAAACACCACCATCTTCTAAAGTTAATAAACTTGATATTTTTCCTTCTTTATCATTTTTTTCAATATCACTAAATTTATATACAGGTGCAATATAATCTGCATACTTATCTATTTGTGTACAATATTCATCATACAAACGCATTGTCTGTTGCTCAGGAATAGCTAGTTCTTTTTGATCTGTAAACAACGCAAAATTCTGTAATAAATAATTACCCTTTTTCATTTTTTTTAAATCAATCGACAAATCATTTGAAAACAAACTTGCCTCTTTCCCTTTTAAATCACGACTCAATAATTCTAGAATCGTATCACAATGCATATCGACTACTCTCATATTCTACAACTCCTTTAACCACTCTATACAGCCATCTTCATAACATGAAGGAACAATTTTTTTTGCGACTTTTTTACATGCTTCACAGCCATTTTCAAGAGTAACACCAAGACCAGATGCTTCTAATACAGGCGCATCACTTGAACCATCTCCGATGGAACTGACATCTTTCCAAGAGATTTCAAGATTCTTCAACAAGCGGTTCACACTATTTAACTTTTCACAATCCTTATGAATAATGTCAATCATCGTATCTGTACTATGCACAACTTTTACATTACAATTTAATTCAATAATCGATTTCATTTCATCATAAATTGAATCAATTCGTGATTTTGAATCCGATATAGACACTTTCCACACAGAACCCTTTAAATATTTTTCCATGTGATTCGTTAAAATGTAATCCACATCACAATTATGCATATCCAGTTCAAATCCATGTGTCATTTTATTTGCCACAAAATAATCGGATTGACTATATCCAACGCCTAAATTATGCTTTTGAGCATATTGCCAAATAAATGAAACATCGTTATTTGAGATAACATACTCAAACATCGTCTTTTTCATTTTCACATCAAAACAATGGGCTCCATTACAACTAATGACATATCCACCAAAATCTTGCATCAAAATCTGTTTAGACAATGGATACACACCTTGAAAGCATCGAGCTGAATTTAATATAACTAAGACATTTTTCTTTTCAACCTCAATCAATGCTTCTTTAACAGCTTCATTTACATAGATTCCACTACTCGGATTCATCAAAGATCCATCTAAATCACATACAATTGTCCTAACCATATAGCACTTCCTTTTACTTGTTTAATAGTAATACGAAACGCGTCAAAAAAAAAGACCCCGAAGGGCCTTAATTAGCTAAAGTTCTTAGCGAAATACTACTTTTTGAATTCAACAGCTGGTAAGTTGTAGAAAGTCTTGTCTCCAAGGTATTCAGCAACGTTAACAGTTCCACGTTGGTTCAATTCGTCTTCAATACGCATTAAACGGTTGTATTTAGCAATACGGTCTGTACGGCTTAATGAACCAGTCTTGATTTGTCCTGCGTTCAATCCAACAGCGATATCAGCGATTGTAGTGTCTTCAGTTTCTCCTGAACGGTGAGATACGATGCAAGTGTATCCGTGTTTCTTAGCCATTTCGATAGCGTCAAATGTTTCAGTTAAAGTACCGATTTGGTTAACTTTGATTAAGATTGCATTAGCGATTCCTTTTTCGATTCCTTCGTAAAGAATTGAAGGGTTAGTTACGAATAAGTCGTCACCAACTAATTGTACTTTATCTCCTAGACGGTCAGTTAATTTTTTCCATCCGTCCCAGTCGCTTTCTCCTAATCCATCTTCGATAGATACGATTGGGTATTTAGCAATCCATTCTTCGTACATGTCGATCATTTCATCGCTAGTCTTAGTTCCTTGACCAGATTTTTTCAATTCATATAATCCAGTTTCAGTGTTGTGGAATTCAGAAGCAGCAACGTCCATTGCGATCTTCATATCTTTTCCTGGAACATATCCAGCAGCTTTCATAGCTTCAACTAATAATTCAAGAGGTTCTTCGTTTCCATCTTTACAGCTTGGAGCGAATCCACCTTCATCACCAACGTTAGTGTTGTATCCTTTTTTCTTTAATACAGATTTTAAAGCGTGGAAAGTTTCAGCAGCCATACGAACAGCTTCTTTTTCACTCTTAGCACCAACTGGCATAATCATGAATTCTTGGAAATCTACTGTAGAGTCAGCGTGTGATCCACCGTTGATAACGTTGCACATAGGAACTGGCAATGTTTTTCCGTTGAATCCACCGAAGTATTTGTATAAAGGTTCTCCGTAGAAATCAGCAGCTGCTAAAGCACAAGCCATAGAAACACCTAAAGTAGCGTTAGCACCTAAATTTTTCTTGAATGGGTCTCCATCCAATTCTAACATTGTTTTGTCAATTAATACCTGGTCACGGCAATCCATACCGATAACTTTTGGAGCAATTTTAGTGTTTACGTTTTCAACAGCTTGAGTTGTTCCTTTTCCTAAGTAACGAGCTTTGTCTCCATCACGTAATTCTAAAGCTTCACGAACACCAGTACTTGCACCACTTGGTACCATAGCACGTCCGTAAGCACCAGATTCTGTAGTTACTTCAACTTCAACAGTTGGATTTCCACGTGAATCTAGAACTTCACGAGCATATACATCAACAATAATAGGCATAATTAAAATATCCTCCTCTAAGCCTTAAGCTAATAAAATAATAGCACGCAAGCCATCTAAAATCAACGATTATAGGCTCTGAAAGCGCTTTTAACTTCCTCTTGACTTTCATCAGTAAACACAAATCTAAAATGTTTTATACCATACGATTCATAATCTTTTCGATTTTCAATTTCATCCATAATATTCACATCATACAATCGCATGTGACAATCTTTATCTCCAAGTAAAAAGACACGCTTTCCATCTAAGCCTTCAAGCTCATAACGATGATGATGACACAAACTGCAATTCATTCGCTTACCATCTTTTAAAGTCGTATTTACAGGACAATGTTTCATCGTCATCAAGCGTTGTTTTTGATATAAAGTCTTATAGACTGGAGCATCAAAATGATAACGACTTGAAAAAGCCTTCATTATTTCTTCAACCTGATACTTGTCACACTCATCACTGATTACACAACTTTCATATCCCATTTCTAAGATAGCAGCCACACTATACGAATTAGAAACATTTAATGAATCTACAATTTTTCCTTTACCTAGATGCGCATTCACAAATCCATCAACTCTCGTTATATTTGATTTTTCTAAGACTTGATCACTGTTAAACATTTCACTCACATAACAAGAAGAATCATCAACCTTTTGATTCATTGAATTAATTTCAAACAAATCAAATGAGGTTTTACTCTCTTGCGGAATATAACTATATTCTTTTTCAACAAGTGCCTCCTGTTTTAAACAAGCCTCTTTCATTTTCTCAAGAGCATCCCTACGAAGTTGGTTCATGACAGAAATTGGAAAATAAATATCTTTACCCAAATGATATTCAATATGATCAAAACGTGCCCAACTATCTTTTGTCTTAGAAAACTGTTTGTTTAACGTTTCTTCATCCGTTGCACGCTTTAAAGCTTGTACACTATCAATTTCAGTAGAAACACTAATTTTTGTCAAATCATTGTATACTTCCATCACCATTGGCTTTCCAACTGCACCACAAGTCACTATCGCATTAACCTTGCTTTGACGATTGGATGTACGAATTTCTTCAGCAATTGTTTTATTCAATTCAGAATCCATTGTTTTACGAACAATACTACCTACATGCAGACCTGACGGTCCTTCGATTAGAACTGTATTATTTTTAGGCATGAAAGAAATCAACTTTTGTTTCTTATCATACATAAAATTCACATGACAACCCAAGTTCTCTTTTTCAAAACGAATTCCATCATTTTGATGCAGATCTTGACTTAATTGAATACAAATCTTATTTTTATTTACCTTTACAACCTTGCCAATTTCAATTCCCTGATGATTACAAGTTTTACTATTCATTAATTCTTTGCCACTGGCCCTATACATATGCCCTACAGTATATTTTCGATTGAATGTAACACGTAAGTTTTGTTTGTCCTCAACATTTCGTTCCATATTCTCTAATACCTTTTTGACTTGTAAAACACTCTCATAAACATATGGAGCACTCTTCATTCGCCCTTCAATTTTTAATGAACAAACCCCCATATCCGCTAATGTATTCACTTCATCAATCAAAGATAGATCTTTTGGACTTAATACATATTCTCCATGCGTATCCACTTTATTTCCATCTTCATAAAGGGTGTATTTCATTCGACATGGCTGTGCACACATTCCACGATTTCCACTTCGTCCATAATGTATACTTGAAAAATAACATTGTCCCGAATAACAAATGCATAAAGCTCCATGCACAAAAACCTCCACTTCAATACCTGTATCTACACATGCTTGAATTTCTTCTTTTGTACATTCTCTAGCTAAAACAACACGTTGAACACCTAATTTTTTTAGTTGTTCAATTTGATAAGGATTAGAAACTGAAAGCTGTGTAGAAGCATGTAGCACCAAATTGGGTAGTCTATGATGCAAAAGATGAATAAAACCTAAATCTTGAATGATCAAAGCATCTACGCCAAAAGAATGAACCATCTTTGCCATATTGTAGGCATCCTCTATTTCATCCTCATATAATATTGTATTCATCGTAATATATACTTTTACACCACACAAATGACATCTTTCAATAACTTCTTTTGTAGTTTCTAAGTCAAAATTATTTGCGAATGCCCTAGCCCCAAAACTAGGCAAGCCAAAATAAACAGCATCACATCCTGCTGCTAATGCTGCATTTAATGCTTCCACACTTCCTACGGGTGCTAATATTTCTGGTCTCATTTTCCTTACTCCTTTCAAAATAAAAGCTACAGATACAATCTATAGCTAGTTTTTATTATTTTGATAATACTTTTTAATTGCCTCAAAAGTTTCTTGCGAAATCACATGTTCAATACGACAAGCATCTTCTATCGCAATATTTTTAGGTACACCTATATTTTGTAGCATATCTGAAAAGAAAGTATGACGCGCATATGTTTCTTCTGCGATTTTCTTTCCTTCTTCACTTAAAGTTAAAAATTTACTAACATCTAAAACAATTAATCCTTGCTCAGACAATAATTTTACGGCATGTGAGACGCTAGGCTTAGAAAAACCCAAATAACTTGCGACATCAACACTACGAACATGATCTAAACATTTTGATAAAACTAATATGGCTTCTAAATAATCTTCCATCGATTCGCCTAACTGCATATTCTTTACTCCTCTAATTCTCTTATTTAATTTTAAGCTAGTCCTCTTTTAAAGTCAATTGTCATGACATATAATAGTTATATGAACGATACAAAACTAACAATCGCAAATGCGCTATTAAACTTATTAAAAACACAACCCTTAAACAAGATTACAGTCACTCAAATCACAAAGGAATCCAATTTAACACGACAGACTTTTTATCGTAATTTTGAAGATAAAGAAGATCTAGTAAACTGGTATTTTGAAAAGCTATGCCTAGACTCTTTTAAAGAAATGGCTGATCAAACCACTTTAAAAGAAGCTTTAATTAAGAAATTCACTTTTATTCAAAGCCAAAACACATTTTTTAAAGAAGCCTTTAAAGAAGATGACTACAATTCTTTGACAAACTATGATTATCGCTGTATCTATGATTTCTACAAAAAGAAAATTGAAACAAAAACAACAATTGATCCACAACTAGACTTTCTACTTCAAATGTATTGTCATGGATCTATTGAAATGACTAAGTCCTGGGTCGAAAAAAATATGTATCTAGATATAGAAACGCTAGTCAATATGTTGATTGAATCCATGCCCGAAAGATTAAAACAATATATCAATCTTTAACTACAATACCTAAAAGTCTCACAAATTCAAGTGCCTGGGATGAATTCACGACAACACCTGTTAATTTATCACTCGACAACGCAATATTTTCAATTTCACAGCTTGAGAAATCAAGCTCTTTTAATTTTGTGTTAAACCATTCCGTTGAATTTAATATACATTTATCAAATGAAGTCTTTTTAAAATCACATTGAACAAATCCAGAACCCGTTAAATCATTGATGTCAAACATACAATCTTTAAATGTACTGCCACCAAAGTCACAATAATGTCCTTTGCATAATTGAAATAATGTATCTTGCACTAAGCTTTGTGAAAGTTCCATTCCACTGATTCGACAAGAAATGAAATGAACACGACTTAAACTACATTGATTCAAGTGTACATTTTCAAATTCACAATGATCAAAAATAATGTCCATATATTCAATAAAGCTAAAGCTACAATCTTTAAATTGACACTTGCTAAATTTACACCCATCCATCGTGATATTATCTAAGTTTTCTTCAATACAAACATTCTCAAATATATAATCACTCACATACGATTCATATGTCCATTCATCCATTTGTTCAAGACTCGTATTGATTTTTAGCTTTTTCATAGATTCTTAATTTTCAATAATACTTCTTGATTAAACAAGATATCTTTTAATAATTGTAAATCTTCATGGCTCACAAAATCATACTCTGCACGATTTAAAATAATATAGATTTGTTGAAGAGCATTTTTAAGTTCCATCCATCCTTCTGGCGTACCAAACTCTTCATCAAACAACTTATGAATGTTATCCTGGTTCATTAAAGGATATAAATAAGAATAGATGGTTGTCGTTGAAGGATTATTAAATCCATCAAAGAAATTCTTAAAGATAGGATAGATATATTTTCGTAACATGTTCAAAGTAGCTTTCGCATAAAATAAGGCACTCGCACTAAAATCTGCATCCTTTACATCTTCATAATAGACTTCCAAATCACTTCCTGCTTCGATTTGATCTAAGACACTTCCCGGAAAATCTGCATAATCTTCTTCATTTATATTTAAAGCTTCATAAAAGTCAGTTTCTTCTTCAGGCTCTTCGTTTTGTTTCATATTATTCATCATATTTTGAGCCATGTCATTTAACTTATTCTTTTCTTCATCGCTCATATTGTCCATCATTCTTGAAATGGCAGAAAAATCAATATCACTAAATTTCATGTTTATTACCTCATTTCTAACAAGTATTATACACAAAACATAAGTGGATTAACATAAACAAATATATTAGAATATATACATGAAATTATTAAATATACAAAAAGAAATACCCGATATTCTTTTAGATATTCGCTATTGCACAACTTACAATTTCATTGGTGAAATCATTGATGGCTATATAGATCCGGTAGCGTTAGGAACAAAAGAATTGGTGAAGCAATTAAAAGTAATCAATTCAAAGGCAAGACAAATGGGATATCGATTAAAGATTTGGGATGCCTATCGACCTCAAAGTGCCCTTGATCATTTCATGACTTGGAAAGATACTGAGGATGATAAAATGAAATCCATTTTCTATCCAAAATATTCCAAAAGCTATCTTTTTGAGAATGACTTTATTATTGAAAAATCAGCGCACACCAGAGGTAGCACTGTCGATTTAACTTTAGTTGATGAAAAAACAGGAAAAGAATTAGATATGGGATCTTACTTTGATTACTTTGGCGATATTTCTAGTCCATTATACACAAAAGGATTAACGAATCATCAAATAAACAATCGCAAGACACTTAGAAATTTAATGTTAGACAATGGATTTATCCCTTTAGAATCCGAGTGGTGGCACTATACTTTAAAGGATGAACCCTATCCAGATACTTATTTTAATGTGGAGGTAAAATCTGATGGAAACTAAATTATGGTCTGCTTTAATTGGTCTTTCTAAAACCGTGGATTCAAATCCAAAAACAGAAAACACAGACACAATTATTTTAGATTGTCTTCAACATTTAAAAAATCATACGGTAACACAAGATCTAATTGATTTAGTACACAAAGAAAAAGACAAGATATCACCAGGATGTAAAACGTGTACGCATCCTTGTGGCAATACAAGTGATTATGACATGTCTTTGATTAATGACAAGAAAAAGGAATTGATGAATCAAATCCTTCATTTAAATGATATGAACTTCATCTATCGCGGTCTATGTTATTTAGGCTTTGACATTGATGATTCTTATATTGATGAATTGATAGAAGAGGTCAAGAAATAATGAAAAAAAGAAAAATTCGCTATGACCGTATTTTATTGCCTATCTTAATACTGTGTGTAATCATCTTTGGGATATCTTCATGTCATAAAACAGAAGAAACAAAAGTTCAATCAAAACCCATTCATACTACAACTGATTTTTTAAAGAACGCGTTAAAACCCGTTGGTCAAACACTCTATATTTATGGTGGAGGCTGGAACGAAGCGCAAACAGGTTCCGGAACTGAAGCGTTAACTTTGGGCTTATCTAAGGAATGGAAATCCTTCTATGATACACAAGATAGTACATATAATTATGAAAACTATATGTATGAAATCCATAAAGGTCTTGATTGTTCAGGCTATATCGGTTGGACTATCTACAATACTCTAGAAACCAAATCCAATCATGGCAATGGCTATGTATTAAAGGCTGAAGAAATGACAAAAACATATGCGAACATGAAGTTAGGAAGCTACAAAGATTCAATTCAAAACGCAAAACCAGGTGATATTGTCTCTATGGCGAATGCTCATGTTTATATTGTACTTTGTGTATGTGAGGATGGCAGTTTATTGATTGCTCACTCTAGTCCTCCAGGTGTTAAAATTTCAGGTACATATGACCAAAATGGAAATTCAAATTCACAAGCTGTCGGATATGCACAAAAAATCATGGAAACGTATTATCCAGACTGGTACAGTCGTTATCCAAATTGCACTGTCGATTCTAGTTTTACTGAACCAAGTAATGTATCTTTATTTCACTGGAATTCAAAAACATTAAAAGATACAGATCAATTGCACTCTATGAGTATTGATCAAATCATTCAAACTTTATTTCAATAGGGAGGTCAACATGGAAAAAGATTGGAAATTATTTAGAAAGAAACTAGGTAGATGGCAAGAAGCCTATATGGATAAGCTCGTTGAGGAATACAAATCCATTTTAAATTCAGATGCATTATCTTCTGATAAATACTGGGCTCTACGAAAGAAAATTTATGAGGATTATAAAAGTCCTGGTGTTTTGGCAAGAGATGTTTCTCGTTCAAATATGTTTATCATTTTGTTAGGATTATTGCGCGATGAAGCAATCACCATGGATGATCTAGATGAGTTTAGTGATGAGCTAAAGGAAGATATTAAACAATATATGAAGTAAAAAGCCGAAATAAATCGGCTTTTTTCATTTAGTCTTCTTTTTTACCAGCTAATTCTTTTAATGCTTTCAAAGAATCAACTTTCTTTGAATATAAAGTTAATGGAGCAGAACTAGTATCACCAATCGCTGTTAAATCATATCCTTGTGCTTTACATTCATTTTCTAAATACGCTTTGTGTTGAAATGAGTTCAAATCAATTTCGCCATTATTTAAAGCTTCATTTGGTAAGTTATATGCATCAAATACAACTACATCTAAATAGATTCCAGAATTTTCATCATCTAATACTTTTTGTACCGCTCTAAATGTATCGGCAGAACCACAAGTACCAATCTTAATAACTTTCTTTCCATCTGAACTTGATTGATATCCTTCAATATCGCTCACAAAGTTTTTATCGACTGTATAATCTTCATCATATTCAAATGCAGGAACCGTAGCGCCACTATTCTTTTCTAAAATATATTCAGCCACCAATTGACTTTGGTATGTCTTTACTACCTTTTGATAATCTTCATTATCTTTATCAGCTGTACGCGCAACAATCACATTAATAAATGGATTATCACTTCCTACTTCTTGTACTTCCGTAATTAAACCATCCTTTTTAGGTTTTAATCCAGCTGGAACCGCATATGTTCCATTGATTGTGGCTGCTCCAAAATCATCCAAAGTCGAAACTAATGTATTGGCTTGTGTAGGAACAATTTCAATATTGTATTTATACTTCGTAACATCCTTCAATTCTGGAGTCCAACCAGCCTTGTCATCCACTTCAATCAAGCCAGCTTTTTCTAGAAGCAATAACCCTCTTCCACCATTTGTGGCATCGCTTGGAATACCAATTTTTACAGGTTCACTTGATGACTTTGATGAACATCCTGTAAGTAATGTTGTAGCTACTAAGCCTACTGTTAAAAATGTTTTAAATAATTTATTTGTCTTCATAATCCTTTTCTCCCTCTTTTATTTATGAAACAATTCTTTATTCGTTGTTGCTTTTGACAATGTATTTCCCAATAATTGAATCAACGAAACAATGATCAATAATAAGATTACACATAAATTCACAACATCTTGATAATGTAAGTTTTGTCCATAATTAATTGCGAACGAACCAATTCCACCAGCACCAACTGCACCTGCAGAAGTTGTTAATCCAATCAATGAAATAGCCGTAATGGTTGTTACACGAATCAAATCCGGTAACGCCTCATGCAGATAAACACGAAAGATAATTCCTAGTGTTGAGCTTCCCATGCTTCTAGCGGCCTCTATTTTTCCTGGATTTACATCCGCTAATGCCGTTTCGACTTGTCTTGTGTAGAATGGAACCGCTCCAAAGACTAATGGAACAACAGCCCCTTTGACTCCAATCGAAGTACCCGCAATACTTCGTGTTAACGGAATCAAGAAAATCAACAGGATGATAAATGGTACGGCTCTAAACACATTCGTGATAACTTCTAGAATAAAATGAATAATCCGATTTGGCTTAATACCATCTGTCTTTGTTACAATCAATGAAATTCCAAAAGCACCTCCAATTAGTAATGTAATCAAGCCTGCGATGAAAAACATTTGATACGTTGCAGTCAATGCTGTTAAAAATATATCCCAGTAATTGGTAACGTTTGGAAAAAAATCTGCTATAAATTTAGGCATGATGAATCACCTCCACTTTTACATTAGATTCATGTAGAAAATCTATGGCACGCTGTACATTTTCTTTAGTCCCTTCAATTGAAGCAATAATGCCACCCAAAGCATCCGCATTAACGACATCCACGTTAGCCAACATGATATTTACATCCACATTATATTCACGAGATATTTTTGAAATGGTTGCATTACCAACACTATCTCTAGTGAATGTAAGTTTAACTAATTTACTATCTGCAGGAACAATTGTCTTATTCTCAATCAACTTCGTAATATTCGATAATGCAGAAGACGAGTTGATAAATTTTTTGGTAATCTCTTCTTTAGGATTGGCGAAGATATCATATACATCTCCTTCTTCAACAACCTTACCATTCTCCATAACTGCCACACGATTTGCGATAGATTTAATCACACTCATTTCATGTGTGATCAAGATAATTGTTATTCCTAATCTTTTATTTAAATCCCTCAATAACTTTAGAATGGATTCTGTCGCATCTGGATCTAAAGCAGAAGTTGCTTCATCAGAAAGTAACACCTTAGGATTGTTTGATAAGGCTCTTGCGATGGCTACACGCTGTTTTTGTCCACCAGATAATTGTGATGGATACACGTATTTTTTATCTGCCAAATCCACAAGATCTAATAATTCATCCACACGAGTCTCAATTTCTTTCTTTGATAACCCCGTATATTTTAATGGGTACGCCACATTATCAAATACAGTGCTTCGATCTAATAAGTTAAAATGTTGAAAGATCATTCCTATGGATCGTCTTAACTCTCTTAATTTCTTTTGACTTATATCTAAACTTCCTTGATTTGCACTTACTTTTCCAAATCCTTCAATTTCAATACTTCCAGAATCTGGAATCTCTAAAAAGTTCAAGCATCGAACCAAAGTACTTTTACCAGCACCAGAATATCCAATCACCCCATAGATTTGCCCACTTTCAATATGTAGTGAAACATCATCTACGGCATGTACGTCTGCATTCTTTAAATGATAGGTTTTATCTAAATGCTCTATATTAATCATTTATAACACTCCAATCTAACAAAAAAAGCCGAGGTATTTCCCCGGCAATCACACACTTAAATAAGCGACAAACGAATTGAAAACCGGGTCACATTTTTTAACATATACATTTGCATCATTGACATCATCATTGTTTTCATTTTCGTTTCCTCCTTGCATGTTTGTATTCTACAAGAAGGTTTAGCTATTGTCTAATTGTTAAATTTTTGAAGCAGTAATAAATTTTATTTATTACTAAAATAATCCTTCATCGTTTGAATATACGTACTACCAATCTCACTCAACACTGTATTTTTCCTTGTGATATACCCAATTTCCATCATAGAATTGGGATTCTCTACATTCGCTTCATAAGGCACAACTACATAGTCATCCCCATTCAAATCACGACTAATAATTCCAGAACATAAAGTATATCCATTCAGTCCTCTCATTAAATTCAGCATCGTAGCACGATCATTCACTTGAATCTTTCTTGGAAATTCATTTTCAACCAATATCTCCTCTGCCGTATACATCGAAGGATTATCCCCTTGATCAAAAGTCATATTTGGATATGGCAATAATTCTTCATACGTAATTGATTTTTTATTAGCAAGAGGATGCCCCTTATACAAATACACAAAGGCATCGCAATCCGCTAATTTATGAAATTCTAAATTCCACTCATCAAATTGTTTCATCATAAAACGACGATTATAGTTGGATAAATATAAGATTCCTATCTCACTTAAAGAATTACCTACATCCTCAATAACATGCATCGTCTTAGTTTCACTGATCGCAAAATCATATTTGGAAGTCCCATACTTCTTCACTGTATCCACAAATGCTTTGGTCGCAAATGAATAGTGCTGGCACGAAACACGAAACTTATTTCTTCGTAAGCTTACATCTTCATAGCGATTTTTTAACAATTCATATTGTTGGTACAACTGTCTTGCGTATGTTAAAAACTCTTGTCCTTGTTGCGTCAAAGTGACTCCATGACTTGTACGATTAAAGATTTGAATATCCAGTTCTTTTTCAAGTGATTGAATGGCAGACGTTAAAGTAGGCTGAGACACAAAAAGCTTTTCAGCCGCCTTATTCATAGATTTCTCATCTGACACCGTTAATACATAAAGTAATTGTTGAAGCGTCATTTTCAGTCTCCTTTATTTATATAATTTTAATGAATATTTGTTGATTTTCAAGATTCCATAAAATAAAAGAGCTTGAAAAGCCCTTTAAGCGTAAAATAATTAATTCTCTTTTTGATGTTCTACATGCCAAGTATGATCCTCTTTCACTTTCGCAAGTTCTTCTGGATTTTCAAATAATTCGAGTGCCGTAAAAGCCAATGCTTTTGCACCTTTGACAATCGCATCCATTGCCTTTTGACTACATGAAGCATTGACCATATCTTGACTATGCCCTGCAATCTGTACATCTGTAATACTAATATGTGGCTGAATCGTAGGTACAACCTGACTAATGTTACCCACATCACTACTTCCAGGCATGACCACATCTTCTACATGTTTTACAGTATTGCCAAGTTCTGTAATATATTTTTCATAGATTGCATCTAAAGAAGGTGTTAAAACCATATTTTCTACAAGATTTTGATACAACTTCATACTCGATGTACAACCCGTCTGTAAAGCGGAACCCTTCACAATATTCTCTACTTTTTCATATAACTCATGCAACGTATCAATATCGGCAGCTCGAATATAATATTTGGCCTTTGTGTATTCTGGAATGACATTGGGAGCTGTTCCCCCATCAACAATCACACCATGAATGCGGATGCGATCTGTTAGTTGTTGTCGTAAAACACCAATGGCTGCATAAGTTAAGATCTGCGCATCCAACGCATTGATTCCATCTTGAGGACATCCTGCTGCATGCGCCGGTTTTCCCCAAAATTCAATATCTACAGGTGCACATGCATAATTACGCGTACTTAATCCATCTTCTGGACCTGAGCCTGGATGCACGCATAAGGCAAAATCCACATCTTTTAAATATCCCTTCTTCACAAAAGAACCTTTGGCACTTCCATTTTGTCCACCCTCTTCTCCAGGCGTACCATATACACGTACTTCTCCACCAATTTGATCCACGACACTTTTTAAAGCAGCACCAGCAAGAGAAGAAGTAGCACCAAACACATTATGTCCACATCCATGGCCTAAACCTGCAAGAGCATCATATTCTGCTAGAAAAACAACCGTAGGACCTGGTTTATTACTTTTGTAGGTTGCCGCAAAGCCTGTACGATGTCCTGCCGCTGGTAATTCAATCTCAAAGCCTTCTTTTTTTAATTGTTCACTCAAGGTTTGAGAAGCAAAATATTCAAAGTCACTAACTTCTGGCTTGGCATGAATAGCCAAAGAAATATCTTGATATACTTTTGCTTTTGTATCTATAAATTGAGAAATTTGATTCTTTAATTCTGACATAAAATAGTTCCTCCTAAAAGTTGAGTCTATTGTACAAAGAACAAGTGCTATATTCAAATTCTATTTATTTATATCTAGTTATAAATTATTTTTATATTTCAAGCAAAAAGAAAAACGGCATAGCCGCTTATTCTTTCGTTAGATCCTCACCAAAATACTTGATAGAAATCTTAGATAAAGTTCCATCTTCTTTTAGTTCTTTTAAAGCCTTATTTACAGCTTTCTTTAAAGAGGCATTATCATCCCCTTTTACCATTGGGATGGCATAGGGGGTAGATTCTTTAGATTGATCAACAATTTTAAATGAACTATCCTTTGTCGTCTGAAGATAATCATTGATAGAAGTAGCTGCATTGATTGTCGCATCCACACCACCACTCTTTACAAGATCCATACATTTCGTTAAATCATCAACACCTTTTACAGTTGCCCCATAGTCTTCACCCAATTCCATATAGGTAGATCCAATCGAATTGGCAGTTGTCTTTCCTTTTAAATCATCAAACGAAGTAATTGTCGTATTATCATTACGAACAACTAAGACTGTATGATCATACGCATAAGGTGTAGAAAAATCAAATTTATTTTCTCTTTCCTTTGTGATATCGACACCATTAATAACTAAATCATACGTACCCGTTGATAATCCAGTTAATAATCAATCCCATTTGCCTTCCACAATATTGGCTTTTACACCTAATTTCTTGGCAATATTCTTAGCGACTTCCACATCAACACCCATCAATTTATCATCCTTATTATGATAAGAGAATGGTTGCCAATCTCCTTCTAAACCAATTGTGATTTCACCTTTATCTTGAATCGTAGCTAAATGATCCTTACTTGATCCACATCCTGCTAAAGTAAAAACCATAGCCGTACTTAATAAACTTGCTAATAATTTTTTCATCTTACATTTCCTCTTTCCTTAAAAAATCTTTTGTTCGTTCTTGTTTCGGATTTTCAAAGAAATTCTTTGAACTGCCCTCTTCAACAATTTTTCCTTTTTCCATTAAAATCACATGACTAGAAACATTCTTCGCGAAAGCCATCTCATGCGTGACCACAACCATAGTCATTCCTTCATTAGCCAGTGTTTTCATAACACTTAAAACTTCTTGAATCAACTCTGGATCAAGAGCTGAAGTCGGTTCATCAAAATAAATAATGTCTGGATTTGTTGCCAAAGCTCTTGCGATTGCAACACGCTGTTGTTGTCCACCCGATAATTGTAAAGGATAATGAGTCGCAAGATCTTTCATTCCTACTTTTTCAAGCATCTGCATACCAATCACATTGGCCTCTTCTTTAGAAACATTTCGCGCTACAGTAAGACCTAATGTTACATTTTGTAGGGCTGTCTTATTCGCAAATAAATTGTAATTTTGAAATACAAATCCCGTATACTTTCTAAGCTGGGCAACATCCTTCTTTGATGTATTCGATAAATCATAAGATTTTCCATTAAAAATCATAGTCCCTGCATCAGCTGTCTCTAAATAATTAATGCAGCGAAGCAAAGTTGTCTTACCCGATCCTGAAGGACCTAATATCGCAATGACATCTCCTTTATTGACCGTAAGATCTATTCCATTCAAAACATTTAAATTCCCAAATGATTTATGAATATCTTTAATTTCTAATAAAGCCATACTCTATCTCCCTGCCTGATAATAATTCAGCTTCTTTTCACCCCAAGCTTGCAGCCAAGTTAAAACTGTACAGAAAATCAAATAAACTAAAGCCACTTCTATGTATAACTGCATAAACTGATAAGTTCTTCCTGCAATCCTTTCGGTCTGCATAAACATTTCTGTAACTGTAATATTCGCAGCTAAAGACGTATCTTTTACAAGTGAAATCAAGTTATTAAACAATGATGGAAATGCACTTCGAAAAGCTTGCGGTAAAATAATATGCATCATAATCTGCATATAGCTCATTCCTACACATAGTCCGGCTTCCATTTGTCCTTGTGGTACACTTTCAATCGATCCGCGAATGGTTTCTGCACAATAAGCGCCTGTATTTAATGAAAATACAATAATCGCTGCCGTAATAGCCGATATTCTCACGCCAATCGATTGCATTCCAAAATACATAATAAATAATTGTACAAGCATAGGTGTTCCTCTAAATATCCAAATATAGAATTGAACAACATACTTCATAACCGGAACTTTCGCATATTGTATCAAGGCACAAAAAATGGCCAATATCATAGCTAGAACAAAAGAAATGACTGCCAAAGGTAATGTCATTACAATTCCCGAAATAAATATCTTTGGGAATGATTCTAAAAACAATTCCATTCTTTCCCTCCCTAAAATCTTTATACTATTCTACACCCTAAAGTGAACTTTAGGTCAACTAAATCAATCCAAACGATTTTAATATCGTTAACCAGAATGTAATACTGAAAGCACTAAGCAATGTTGTCAGCATCACAACACTTGATGTTAAAACACCTTTATGTCCCATACTTTTAGCCATCACAAAACCAGATACGGTTGTACTTGAACCACACATAATCAAAATCGCAACTAAGGCTTGATTTCTGAATCCTAATAAAGCTGCAATTGGTAAGAAGATCGTACAAAAACCAATTAATTTCATAAATGTACAAAATAAAGATGGTTTCAATTCTCCTTTCGCCTGATCAAAATCAAAAGTAGCTCCCATCGCCATTAAACCTAGTGGTGTTGCCGTACTTGCAATCATAGAAATTGTTTTATTGATGACTTGTGGCAGTTTAAACGGTAATATACTAACAAGTACACCTATCACAATACCTAGAATTAGTGGATTCTTTAAAATTCCAATGAATGTTTTCTTATAATAAACCTTCGATTGTTCAGCCTTAAAGAAAGATAGAATCACAACAGATACTACGTTATAAACAAATACAACACTCATCAACATCAATGGGGCAACACCTACATCTGGATAAATATTTGATGTTAATGCAAGTCCTAATAAGGCAGCACTGCTTCTGTAACAAGCTTGAATAAATTCACCTTGAAGCGCTTTATCTTTTAATCGCAATGAAAATAATATAGATAATAGAATACTAATTAGAGTAGATACAACACAAAATACGACAAACTTTGTATCCCAAAGATCTTTAAAATTAGATTTAGACACATCGACAAACAACAATAGTGGCAATGATACTTTAAAGACAAATGAATTTAATTTCGATGCCAGTATGTCATCCAACACATTGATTTTATTTAAGAAATAACCGACAACCATCAATAGAAAGATGGGAATCGTTGCATTTAGGCTAAATAATAAATTTTCCACAAAAATCCCTCCAAAACTTTCTTAAAATTTTAGCACAAATATTGGACAATATGCACTAAAACACTTATATGTGACATTATTATCAATCTGTAACTTGTATGTAAGCGGTTTAGTTCGTAAAATGAAATTAACAAGTATATAAGGAGGAAATAATACTTATGGCAAATCGTTTTATTTTAAATGAAACAAGTTATCATGGTGCTGGAGCCATCAAAGAAGTGGTTACAGAAGTTAAAGCACGTGGATTAAAGAAAGGTTTAGTTGTTACAGACAAAGACTTGATCAAATTTGGTGTAGCTACTAAAGTCACAGACTTATTAGATGAAGCTGGTCTTCCTTACGAAATCTATGATGAGGTTAAGGCAAACCCAACTGTTGAACAAGTTAAAAATGGTGTACAAGCAGCTAAAGATGCTGGTGCAGACTATTTAATCGCTATTGGTGGTGGAAGCCCACAAGATACTTGTAAAGGTATTGGAATCATCTTGGCAAACCCAGAATTTGAAGATGTTGTTAGCTTGGAAGGTGTTGCTCCAACTAAAAACAAATCTGTCCCAGTTATCGCTATTGCGACTACAGCAGGTACTGCAGCAGAAACTACAATCAATTATGTAATTACAGATACTGAAAAGAAAAGAAAATTCGTTTGTGTAGATGCTCACGATATTCCAGTTGTTGCGATTATCGATCCAGAAATGATGTCAAGTATGCCAAAGGGCTTAACAGCAAGTACTGGTCTTGACGCATTAACTCACGCTATTGAAGGATATACAACTTTAGCTGCTTGGGAACTTGCTGATACATTAAACTTAAAAGCTATCGAAATCATTTCAAGAAGCTTACGTGCTGCATGTGCTAACGATCCAAAAGGACGTGAAGACATGGCTTTAGGACAATATATGACAGGTATGGCATTCTCTAACGTTGGTTTAGGTGTTGACCACGGTATGGCTCACCCATTAAGCGCATTCTACGGAATCCCTCACGGTGTTGCTTGTGCTACATTACTTCCATACGTTATGGAATTCAACAAAGATTACACTGGTGAAAAATTTAGAGAAATCGCTCGTGTAATGGGAGTTGAAGGTGTTGATGAAATGTCTCAAGAAGAATATCGTCAAGCAGCTATTGATGCCGTTATTCAATTAAGTAAAGATTGTGGAATTGCTCAAAGCTTAAAAGAAATCGGTGTTAAAGAAGAAGACCTACCTACATTAACAGATTCAGCTATGGCTGACGTATGTACAGGTGGTAACCCACGTCCATGTACTAAAGAATTGATCTTCGACTTATATAAATACGCATTTAACGGAAGAGACTAATACATCCATTTAGAAGGCAATCTAGTTGCCTTCTTTTTTCTGTGCAAAAAAAGATGAGATCACTCTCATCTCATTAACGATTTACATGAACATATCCAATAAATGGTTGGTTACATTCAACACTATAAATTGTTGTCTGACATCCAAACCATCCACCATGAACAGCCTGCCCATTACCAATATATAATGCTACATGTCCTTGATAGACACAAATATCTCCTGGAACTGGATTGTTTGTCAAAGTTCCTAAACTTAAATAAGCTGCTGGTGCACCATGGAAATTGATTCCTACAGCAGCAAGTGAATTTGTCACTAACATTGTACAATCTTGATAAACACCAATCTGAGCTAATGCAGCATCGGCAATTCTTTGATAGAAATCTTTTTCTACATTAACTGTAATATTTTTTTCACTTACATTTCCCGCTTTATCTTTCGCTTTAATGGATGTTGTAAAAGTTCCTGTATTTGCTGTATCTACATTTTTAGTCACAGTCATAGTTCCTTCTTCATTTAATGAAACATAGCGATTGATATCAAATGCTTCATTTTGTTCCACTGTGATTGTATCCTCACAAGTAATTACAGGAGCTGTTGTATCTTCTACCTTGATACTTACTTCAGCACTGTGCTTTTCATTTGTATTTTTGTTTTTTCCTTCAATAGAAACAGTTTGTTTACCAACTGTTTCTATATCTAAATCTTTTACTTTTACCTTGTAGTTTTTTGATTCATATACAGATACATTTTTTGATTTCTTTTTAAATTTTACATTCGCATATTTTTTATGTAATTCTTTTGTAAATACAGACTGCATTGAATCTGCATCTTGATATTCAATTTTATAAGCTGCTGTGTTTTCTTTTGCCGCAACACTTGTAACGCCTCCAAATGTAGATGTAGCAATCATCACACTCGCAAATACTTGCATTAATTTTTTCATTGTTATGGGCCTCCTCATTGCTCACACAATTAAAGAAGCTACACTAATTTCTTGTAAGTGTCAAAAGAATACCCGTATTTCCCACAATTTAACATATTAATTTGTTTAAATTTGCCATTATTAACGAGCTCGTCCCATTAATTTGCACTTTTTAGTAAAAAAAAGAACTACAAGATTTGTAGTTCTAAACGATTAATATTCCAATTTTTTAACCTTTTCCCAAGTAAATTGAGGATCACCAAAGTGTCCATAGCATGATGTTTTGTGGTAAACTGGCTTTCTTAAATCCAATTCGGAAATGATGTTTCCTACTTCAAAATTGAAGTTTTTCTTAACGATTTCTAATAGTTTTTCATCATCAAATTTACCAGTTCCAAAAGTGTCTACACATAAAGATACAGGTTGTGCTTTACCAATTGCGTACGCAACTTCAACTTCACAACGACGAGCTAAGCCATTGGCAACAATGTTTTTAGCTACATAACGAGAGTAGTAAGCAGCACTACGGTCTACTTTCGTAGGGTCTTTACTAGAGAAGCATCCTCCTCCAATACGTCCACGTCCACCATATGTATCACATACGATTTTACGTCCTGTCGTTCCTGAATCTCCCCATGATCCACCAACAACGAAGCTTCCAGATGGGTTAATGAAATATTTTGTGTTTTCATCTAAATATTTTTCATCAATGCAAGGTTTAATCACTTCATTCATGATTAATTCTTTAATTTCTTTTTGCGTAATATCTTTTGAATGTTGAGTTGAAACAACGATTGTATCAATACGTTTGATTTCATCATTTTCATATTCAACAGACACCTGTGTTTTTCCATCTGGTTTTAATAAATCTGGGTGTTGTCTTCTAACTTTTGACAATTGACGAGCTAAAAGGTGTGCATAATAGATAGTTAATGGCATGTATTCATCATTTTCATCACATGCATAACCAAACATAATACCTTGGTCACCAGCACATACTTCATCACGGTTTACCGCATTGTGAATTTCAGGACTTTGTTGGTTTACAACAGTATGTACATGATATTCTTCTGTATATCCAATACGTTTGATTTCATTCAATGCGATTGTTTCATAATCCAATTCTGCCTTTGTATTACATTCACCATAAATTAATACAAAATCATCTTTAATAGTACATTCAACAGCCATATTTGAATATGGGTCTTGAGCTAATGCAGCATCTACGATTGCGTCGGCAATTTGGTCACAAATTTTATCTGGATGACCTTCAGTAACACTTTCACTTGTAAAAATATAGTCTTTCATTTTGTCTCCTCTTTTCTTGCTTATCCATAAAAAAAACATACTTTAAGAAGTATGTTACAAATCTTTATACTTCTTATCGCTGTTAGCAGGACCACCTTAACATATTGTCAGGTTGGCGTGAAGTCAACGAGCTAACTCTCTACTTCAACTCTGGATAATTTTTTTACGCATAAAGATTAAAACATGAAACTACAAATAATGCAAGAAATTCATCACCATTATTATACACATATGAAAAAATGGCTAAATTGTATAGCCATTTCATTCTAATATCCTAATACTTCATCCACTAAAATGACATGGATACGATCGGGTTCCATGCTGTTTCTTGTGATAACCAATTGGTCACAAATGCAGCCTTGGGCTAAACAATTTGCACAACTACCTGTTAATTGACAAGGTCTGTTTCCACTAAAACGTTGATTATTAATGGGTGCAGCCACATTTCTTAATCTAGAAATTGCACTATCTAAATCTTTTGTCACCTTATTCATACCTACAATCATTATGATATGTCTAGGCCCAAAGCATAAACATGACACACGATTACAATGCCCATCCATATTGACTAAAATTCCATCTTCTGTCATCGCATTGGTACTCATTAAATAGTAGTCTGCATAAAAACAATCTCTTTCCAACTTGTACTTTTCTTCAGCATCTTTTGCCTGATCTCGATCAATAACTTTAAAATTTCTTTTATAAAGCTCTTCCTTGATACCAATCTTATTTAAAGTATCTGAGCCTCCCCAGCCTACACTTGAGCCCGGCTTCATAATTTCAAATGCCAAATCTACAGCTTCTTGTTTCGAATGCACATAATACCCATTCATATGTCTGTTTTTTAAGCTTTGAATCACTTTTTTAGACAATAAATCATTTCGTTTTGTGATCATTTTTTTACACCTCGATCCATTCTATTTTATTCACTACAATCGATGTTGGTCGATCCTTTTTTCCTTGAATCAGACAAATACGATCTTTTTGAATGTTTTCTTTTTGTTGTTCATACAAACGAGGCATGATAACCGCATCCATTTTACCAGCTTCATCCTCAACACTCATAAAGCACATCCAATCGCCTTTCTTTGTCTTATGCGTTCTAAAAGATGCCACACGCACTAAAATACTCATATATCCATCTTTATTTACTGCATTTAACAATGGTATACAATTTGGATATTTGTGCATACGTAAAGACTGCACAGGATGTTCACTCACATAGAAACCGTACACATATTGCTCTTTTTGAGCTTTTTGTATTGGATTCTCTTTGATTCTTTGAATACCTGGACGAGAGACAATACTAAAATCGAAACGTAAATTGTTCGGATCTTCAATTCGCACAATATTTACATAATCAATCAGCTTTCTTAAATTCTCATTAAGAGTTGCACGATTATATCCAAAGCAATCCAATGCTCCGCCATCAATTAAAATTCGAATCGTAGATTCATTGATCTTATACATACTTGCTTTGGCAAGAAAATCAAATAAATCTGCATATGGTGCATGTTCTAAAATCGTTGGATAAATTGTTTTCCCTACACCTTTTAAAACTTGTAGTGGCATACGAATTGAATTCTGTTCAATCGTATAGAAAGCCTTTGAATGATTAATATCACACCCATTCACAACGATATTTCTTCGTTTACATTCATAAATATATTGTGATGTTTTTATACCTGAACCAATGACACTATTTAAAAGGCTCTGATAGAAATATAAAGGATAGTTTGCCTTTAAATAAGCCATTTGATAAGCTACTAAGCTATAGGCATAACTGTGTGATTTATTAAATCCATAACCGGCAAATTGTTCCATGATAGAAAATATCTCATTGGAAACAGAATCCTTAATACGCTTCTTTCGAGCTCCTAAAATGAATTGCTCTTTTAAATTCTGCATGACATCCAATTTCTTTTTCGACATAGCCTTTCTTAGTGTATCTGCTTGTGCCAAGCTAAATCCACCAATCACTTGGGCTGTCTGCATAACTTGCTCCTGATAAATCATGATACCATAGGTTTCCTTTAAGATTGGTTCTAGTAAAGGATGAGGATACACGACTTTTGAAGGATCCTTTTTTCTTTCAATATATGTATCAATATGCTGCATCGCTCCAGGACGATATAAAGCAAGTACAACACTGATATCTTCAAATTTGTTGGGTTGTATCTTTTGTAGTAAAGACGTAATTCCACTAGATTCCAATTGAAATACACCTAATGTGTTTCCAAACGATAATAATTGATATGTTTTCGCATCCTTTAAATTGATTTTCATCATATCCAAAGAAATATGTTTTTGTTCTTTTAGATTTGTGACAATCTCATGAATCGTCGTTAAATTACGAATGCCCAAAAAATCCATTTTGATCAAGCCCAAATCTTCTTGATATTCCGCTGTAAATTGTGTAGCCTGAATATCTCCATCGACACTGACAAGTGGACAGACATTCACAATAGGCTGATCTGAAAGAACAATTCCTGCCGCATGTAAAGATGTATGTCTTGGTAATCCTTCAACGTTTACACACATCTTAAATAATTCAGTTAATTTTTGATCTGACTGAATCCTTTTTCGAAATAAAACATTCTCATTATAGGCCTGCATCAACGTAATTTTAGGTGTATTCTTTAACATCTTAGAAAGTTCATCCACGATTCTTGCCGGAATATTCATGACACGCCCTACATCACGAATGGCTTGTCTTGCCTGCAAAGTATTAAAAGTCACAATATGACTGACATGATCATAACCATATAATTCACGAACATACTGAATCACTTCATCTCTTCTATCATCTGGAAAATCCGTATCGATATCCGGCATGGAAACACGTGATGGATTTAGAAATCTTTCAAACAATAAATTATTCTGAATTGGATCAATATGTGTAATACCTAAACAATAAGCTACTAAAGAACCGGCTGCACTACCACGCCCTGGACCTACAAATATGTCTTGACTTCTGGCATATCGAATAAAATCCCATACAATCAAAAAATAATCGGTAAATCCCATAGTGACTATGACATTTAATTCATATTCTAAACGTTTGATATAGGTAGGATTTAAATTCCCATTTAAACGTTTTTCTAACCCCTTCTTACAGAGTTTGATCAAATAGTCCCTCGAATCAATTTGAAGTTTATTTTTAAATACAGGAAGCTTGGACTTTTGAAAAGCCATTTGAATATTGCACATTCTTGCGATTTCTTCTGTAGCGATCAATTCACTTTCATCATACAACACTTCCATTTCCTGTGGACTTCTTAAATATCTTTGAAATTGTACGTCCAAACCTTGATTTTCAATATTTGTTTGTTTGGCAATAGCCCTTAATATTTGTAAAGATTTCACGTCTTCACTATTCTCATACAGAATTCGAGATAGAGCCACACGTTTACAATCAAGTTGTTTTAAAATTCGATTATCGGCTCTTTTTTTACCCGAATCATTCATAGATACAGAAATATAGAAATCTGAAAAAGATTTTTTACACAATTCTACAAATGCATTTAACTTTTCTAAATCTTGATGTTCAATATATGCACTGAATGTATCTTTTCCGTCGCTGGAAGTTAATACCACACAATCTTTGGCATACTTTATAACTTCTTCAAAAGATACATTTTCTTTTATGATCGAACTTAATTTATATAAATTCTGTAGACCCATATCATTCTTCGCTAGAAGAATAAAATGAAATGGCTCATCATTATAGATGGAATCAACTTCTAAACCAATAATCGGATGTATATTGTGCTTTTTGCACAATTGATAGAACTCCATCGTTCCATACATCACATTATGATCGGTCAAACATACATGGTTGAATCCAAGTTGTTTTTGATGAAGAATCATATTTTCTAAACGAATAGGTGATTCAAGTAAAGAGTATGAACTTCGCATATGTAAGTGAACCATGAAATCCCACCTTTCTTTCTAAAATATTATACCATAAGAAAAAGAGATAGCTTATTAAGCTACCTCTCGATTTGATAAAATTTCAATAATTTGATTGACTTGATCACGTGTTAAGTTTTTGATTCCACTTGCACATTCGTGACCACCGCCACCAAATTCCATAGCAACATCACGAATTGGAATATTTCTTGAACGTAAAGACGCACTATAATGTACACGATCTTCCATACGCGTAAACAATGCCCACATTTCAACACAATCGATACCTGCTAAACAATAGACTTTGTCTTTCGCATCTGTAAAGCTTAAACCAAATTCTTCATAATCTTCACATTCTAGAATTGAATAAAGGAACTTGTTTTTAAACACTGTATGATTACGTACAACAGTTTCATATTTATAGTCTTCCATGGATTTTGAAAAGTTCAATTGTTCCACTTTTGTGACATCTACACCTTGTTCAAATAAATATTTTGCGGCATCAAATGTAGCTGGACGAACATTATTTGTCGTAAAACGAATATTGTCCGCTGTTAATCCAAGATATAACATCAGAGAACTTTGTAGAGGAATGTTGGCCTTTTTTTCTTGTAAATACAAAGCTAATAACTCACATGTGGCACTTGCCTTATCATCAATCCATTCTTCATCACAAATTGTTTCTACTTGTACGTGATGATCAATACGAATTGATTTTTTTGCCAATTGATACCTGTCATCATCAATGCGTGCAGCATTTGAAGTATCTAAAACAATTGCTAAGCTGGAAGCTACTACTTCATCATCTACAACATCCATATGCACGTTGTTTCTTTGTGAAACTGGACAATCATTACCTAAACAATAGATTTTTTTATTCGGATAGGCACTTTCTAAATAATACTTTAAGCCAAATTGTGATCCTATCGCATCCATGTCAGCAAAAACATGGCGAAAGATTGTGATTGTATTAAAATCTTTTACGCTTTCTAAAATATCATTAGGCATTAGCCATCAAATCCTTGTAAGCATCACGTGCAATGACTAATTCTTCATTTGTTGGCAATAACCAAACTTGCATTTTTGATTCAGGAGCACTTAATAATTTTTCAACGCCACGAACTCCATCGTTGTCTTCTGGTTTTACAACAACGCCAAATGCTGATAATCCATCACAGATTCTTTGACGCATTGCACAGTCATTTTCACCGATACCACCCGCAAAAACAATCGCATCAGCACCACCCATTAATCCGTAGTATCCTGATACAACTTCGACAATACGATTTACATATACGTTTTGAGTTAAAATAGCACGTGGGTTTCCTTCTTTGATAGCTGCTTCAATGTCTCGACCATCACTAGAGATTCCACTTACACCTAACATACCCGATTTTTTATTCATGATTGTATCCATTTCATCTGGTGTATATCCATATTTATTTTCTAAGAATGGAACGATTGCAGGGTCAATATCTCCACAACGAGTTCCCATCATGATTCCTCCAAGAGGTGTGAATCCCATTGATGTTTTATATGATTTACCATTTTTAACAGCTGTAATACTAGCGCCATTTCCTAAGTGGCAAGTGATGATATTCATTTCTTCTTGTGTTTTTCCTTGAAGCTCAGCCAAACGTTTTGTCAAATATTCATGACTTGTTCCATGAGCACCATAACGACGTACTTTATCGTTAGTATAATATTCATACGGAAGAGGGAAAATATAGTTTTCTTCTGGCATACTTTGGTGGAATGCTGTATCAAATACGAATGTGTGTTTACACTCTGGTAAAGCATCTCTAAATGAACGATATCCAACTAATGCAGCTGGGTTGTGTAATGGAGCTAATACACATAATTCTTCTACTTTAGCTTCAACATCAGCATCTACAGGTACTGAATGAGAGAAATATTCTCCACCATGAACAACACGATGACCAATCGCTTTGATATCTTCTAAACTATTTACAACTTTGTGTTCAATTAATGCTTCCATTAATTTTTTTACAGCTACTGCATGATCTTTGATATCTAAGATCTCTTCAATTTTTTCTCCATTGGCTTTCATTCCAAAGATAGAATCGTTTAAACCAATACGTTCTACGTTTCCTTGAGCTAGAACTTCTTCTTCTGGCATTTTGAAAACTTGGAATTTCAAAGACGAACTTCCTGCATTAACACTCATAACAATCGACATTTTTTGATCCTCCTAAAAAATTTCTTTTAATATTTCGATTTGTTCAACATCTTCATGATGTAGAATCCATGAATCCAATAATTTTTTCTTGGCAACATAACCAATCGCTGCTTCATATTTTTCCAGTAATTTCGTAGCTCGATGTACCGAATCCATCGCGGCTGCACGAGAAATCTCTAGTTCCTCACTTATTTCAGTATAAGAGAAATCTTCCTCATAGTAAAGAGATAATATCTCTCTTTGACGTTCTGTCAACAATTCTCCATACACATCTAATAAATCATTCGCATCTAATTTTGAAATCATTATTCTTCCATACCCTTTGTGATTCCCATCAAGAAGGCATTGATATCAAATGGTCTTAAATCAGCAGGCTTTTCTCCTAGACCTAGGAAACGAACTGGTAAGTGTAATAGATCACGAATTGCGAGTACAACTCCACCTTTTGCCGTACCATCCATCTTCGTTAAAACGATACCTGTTACATCAGTTGCTTCCAAGAATACTTTTGCCTGTGAAATACCGTTTTGACCTGTTGTCGCATCTAAAACTAACCAGACTTCTTGTGGTGCTCCCTCAATTTCTCTTTGTACAACACGGTGCATCTTACTTAATTCATTCATCAAGTTTGTTTTATTTTGTAAACGACCCGCTGTATCGCAAATCAAAATATCAACATCATTTTCTTTGGCATAACGACAAGCATCAACTAATACGGAACTTGGGTCTTGGTTCATTTTTCCTTTAACACAATGAACACCTAAACGTGTTGCCCAAGTATCAATTTGATCAATGGCTCCAGCACGGAATGTGTCGGCTGCAGCAACCGCAACTTTCTTACCTTGTTCCTTATAATATTGAATTAATTTTGCACTTGTAGTTGTCTTACCACTACCATTTACACCAACCATTAAAATAACTGTTGGACCTTTTTCATTCATTTTAATTGGTTCGTCGTTTGATTCATCATAGAAATCATAAAGAATTGAAACCAAATAATCTAACATGGAATCATATTCTTTAACATGTTTTCCATTTGATTCAAACGCATCCACAATTTTTTGTGCTGTATGAATACCCACATCACTCTCAAGTAGAATAACCATAATTTGCTCTAATAGGTCATCATCAATTCCATGAAAGTTATTGGATAAAGCACGCATACGATCTCCAAAGCTTTTCTTTGAACGATCAAGGCCTGATAAATATTTATCTTTATCTTCACTTTTTACGAAAGCTTCTTTTATTTTCGAAAAGACCGACATTACTTTTCCTCCTTAGCTATATGTACTGCATCTTTCAATTGAACTTTTAACACTTTACTAACACCATCTTTTTGCATTGTAACCCCATATAACGTATCGCACTGTTCCATAGTTCCTGGTCTATGTGTTACCGCAATAAATTGAGATTGACCACGATAATGAGATAAATAACGAGCAAAACGCTCAACATTTGCCTGGTCTAATGCTGCTTCTACCTCATCAAAGATACATAAAGGCATTGTACGAGCCTTCAATATCGCAAACAATACACTAATCGCAATCAAAGCTTTTTCTCCACCCGAGAATGTCTGGATATTTTTAACCATTTTTCCAGGAGGCTGAACATCAATATCAATACCCGTATTCAATACGTCTTCTGGATCCACCATGGAAAGGCTAGCACGTCCTCCACCAAACATAGCCTTGAATACGCCATCTAGTTCAGCATTAATTTTATTAAACATCTCAGTAAATTGACTGATCATTGTCTTGTCCATCTCATCAATGGCTGCCAATATTTGTTGACTTGCCTTTTCTAAATCTTCTTTTTGGCTTGTCATAAAATCAAAACGTTCTTTGACTTCTTTATATTCGTTCGGTGCATCCAAATTCACATTTCCCAAACGAGAAATGGCTTGACGAAGTTGAATAACCTCTTCTTTAGCTCTTTCGATTTCGACATCTTCTTTTTTAGTTAACGCATACTCATATGTCATTTCATAATCTGTGCTTAAGCGATTCAACGCGTTCTCTAACTGCGTTTTGATTTTCACAACTTCCATTTCATAGTTATGAATCTGCGATTGTTTAGAACTCATTTCTCTACGAACTAAACGAATCTGATTTTCAAGTTGTTCTGCTTCATTTCCTTTATCAAAACGAGTCTGACGCAAGCTTTGAATCTCTAAAGACAATGAATCCAATACGGCATGCATCTTAGACATTTGTACAACAAGATCATCTTGTGCTAATTCACCACTATCTTCAATATCTACACCTAACTCCTGATATTCAGCTAAAATTGAATCGTATTTTGCCTTTTTAGTCGCATAAATATTTTCTAGCTTAGCCAATTCAATCTGTAAAGTTACAATCGCATCATTTTCTTTTTGAAGTTTCTGCGTAAGAATCTCTGTTTCATCCAAACAATTGTCGGCTTTGATTTTTTGCCCTTCAATTTTTGAATTGATTGTTTCTAATTCCTGACGCATTGTGACCGGTGTACTTTGATTCTTCGTAACACCACCCGTCATACTACCACCTGTATGTACGATATCACCGTCTAGTGTAACAATTTTATATGCATAACGTAAACGTTTCGCGGTTTCATTCGCATTCTGCAATGTATCCACCACAATCACATTACCAAGCAATCGTTCTTTAACGGGATCAAAGATCTCTTTACAGTCAACACATTCACTCGCAAAGCCTAGAAAGCCTGGACTTGTTGAAGCAACCGTGATCACTTGTTCATTCATTTTTCTAGGATGACATACACTTAATGGTAAGAAAGTTGCGCGTCCACTACGGTTTCGTTTCAAGAATGAAATGGCATTTCTTGCATCTGCCTCATTTTTAGTGATGATTTGATAGATACTTCCACCTAATGCTGCATTTACCGCCAATGCTTTATCGGTATGTGCAATCAACAATTCACTGACAACTCCATAAACGCCAGATAAAGAGTTTTTTGCCTGCATTACGGAACGCACACCTTGTTGATGAGCAAATGGCTGCTTCATCATATTTTCCAATACTTGTCTACGATTTTGTAGCTGTATCAAGATATTGTTTGCCTGATCCGATTCATAACGAGCCTTAGAAATTTTTGTTTTCAAATCATTCACAATATTACGACGGTTATTTAAATCTTGTTGCGTCTGCATCAAACGTTGATGACGATCCTGATATTCGAATCGTGCTTCTTCAAGCATAGCCTGCAATTCTTTTTGACGAGCTTGTTTATCCGCTACCTGCAACATATACTTTCGCTTTTCATCCTGCTCGATTTTACGTCTTTCAAGCTGATAATTTTCTTCCATCGCCTTTGTGTATTTTCCTTGCAGCTCATTGATTTGTTTATCTAGAGCATACATTTCTTTTCGAATGCTTTCTAAGCGATTTTCCTGCTTTAAAAGCTCCGCATTTTCTGATGTATGCATAGCTTGGATATCAAACAATTCTTTATTGATCTGATTGATTTTATCATTATATTGATCAATATCCTCAACCAATACACTAATTTCAATTTTAGATAGTTTATCTCTTAAAGAAATATATTTTTCTGCCTTTTTAGCTTGTTTTTCCAAAGGTCCAATTTGTCTTTCAAGCTCATCTAGAATATCCTGCAAACGATCTAGATTTTCTTTTGTCTGCTCTAATTTAGACAATGACACCTTTTTTCTCTTTTTATACTTTGCGACACCCGCAGCCTCCTCAAATAAAGAACGTCTATCTTCTGGCTTTGCATCCGCAAAAGAAGAAATATTTCCCTGCGTAATTATACTTAAGGAATCTTTGCCTAATCCTGTATCCATGACTAAATCATTAATATCTTTTAATCGGCATGGTGTTTTATTTATAAAATAACTTGCTTCATTATTGGCACGTAAAATTTGTCGTGTTATTTCGATTTCATCAAAATCCGAATCAAAAACACGTGTTGAATTGTCAAATACCAATGTAACGCGTGCCATGTTTACAGGTTTTCTATATTCACTTCCTGAGAAGATAATATCTGACATATTAGTACCTGAACGAAGTGATTTAACACTCTGTTCACCTAGCACCCAACGAATGGCATCATTCACATTACTTTTACCACATCCGTTTGGTCCTACAATGCCTGTAATATCTTGATCAAATTGAATCACTGTTTTATCTGCAAAGCTTTTAAAGCCTTGTAATTCAATACGTTTTAAAAACATCAAGACCCTCCACTCTAACTAGTGTATTATATCAAAAAAATCACATAAAATATATCTAGTATCCATTTCTAGATTGTATATTATTTATTATTATGTTATAGTACGTGTATGAATAAGAAAGATAGTATGAGGTATGTTTATCCACTTTGTTTTGGTGAAGAAGTAGGAAACTGTATCACACATGGAGTTATGGCACTTTTGATTCTATTTGCACTTCCATACTATAGTGTTCGTGCCTATTTACAAGGCGGAGCAATCAAAACATTTGGAACAGCGGTATTCTTGATTTGTCTGCTCTTTATGTTTACAGGGTCTTGTCTTTACCATAGCATGCCACATGAGACAACACACAAATATGTATTTAGAAAATTAGATCACATTATGATCTTATTGGCTATTGCAGGAACTTATACGCCCATTTGTCTAAATCTTATGAACAACTGGAAAGGATATACAATTTTAGCTATCGAATGGATTATGGTAATTGCAGGAATCTTATTGAAATCGATTGCGACGAAAAGTTATCCTAAACTTTCAATGGTAATCTATATGGTCATGGGTTGGTTAGCTATCTTTATCTTTCCTACGCTAATCAAAGAAACTCAACCTATATTTATCATTTTGATTGCCTTAGGTGGTGTTATGTACACCATGGGTACTTTCTTTTATTCAAAACCACAAAAAAGATATTTTCATTTTGTATGGCATATCTTCATCATTTTAGCTAGTATTTGTCACTTATTAGCTATCCTATACTTTATGTAGAAAAGAACCTATATCTTGGAATTTCCAAAATATAGGTTCTTTTTTTAAAACAATCGTACGATATCATTATATGTTGCGTATAAAAACAGCAACATCAAGAGTACAAAACTTGCCATGATGATATTTTCTACTACTTTTGTGGAAACTTTTCGTCCAATTAGTTTTTCAATCAATAAAATCAAGATTCTTCCCCCATCAAGTGCTGGAATGGGAATAGCATTAAAGATTCCAATATTTAATGAAATCAGCGCAAACAAGCTAAAATACATGTCCAATCCATATTGTACAGATTTGCTAGTAACATTTAAAATGCCAACGGGACCTGATAAGTTTTCTAATCCCTGTCCATGAATGATCATATTCAAAGATTTAAATATAGTTGTTGCACTATCCCAGGTATTTTGACAGCCAACCCATAAAGATTGATACCAAGGAATCTTCTTCGCATATGCAATCGCCTTATAGCCAAGTGTATAGCCTTCCATATCCTTATCATAAGATGGAGTTAGCGTAGTTTCAAATGTTGTGCCATCACGCTTTACAGTTAAGGTCAATGTATCATGATGATATTGAATAAACTCTAAAATTTCATATTGTGTTTTAGGTTGAATACTGTTTCCATCTTCACTTTGAACTTTAACGATGTGATCATTTTTTTCTAGACCTGCTTTTTGTGCCACAGAATCCTCTTCGACTACATAGACAACTGGTTTTGCGTCTTCTACTACATAGCCTTGAGCTAAGGCCACACCCATATATATGATCCATGCCAATAAAATATTCATCATAATACCAGCAATCATGATGCAGACTTGTTTCCATTTTTCAATACCGTTTAAACGTCTATTTTCCGGAACATCCTTTAGCCAGCTATCTTCTTCGCTTTGTGAGCCATCTTCTTCACCAGCCATCATTACATAGCCGCCAAAAGGAATAGCGCGAATTGAAAAAGCAGTCTCTTTTCCTTGTTTTTGATAAAGACATGGTCCCATACCAATAGAAAATTCTTTACAGTAAACCCCAAAATGTTTAGCAACTAAAAAATGTCCTAACTCATGTAAAATGACAATCACACTTAGCATCACGACAAATGCTATTATACCTATAATAAAATCCATTCAAATCCCCCTTAGAGAATGATTGTATATAAAACACTAAATACCATGATATTTAATAATAGTGAATCTACACGATCTAAAACACCACCATGCCCTGGTAAAAGATTAGAAAAGTCTTTTACAGCAAAATGACGTTTAATAGCACTAAAACACAAATCTCCAAGTTCTGCAGTAATAGGACATACTAAACATAAGAATGTATTTAAAACTGGGTTTAAGTTTGATACGTAGCTAAAACTAACCACAAAACTTAATACAGAACCAAATACAATTCCTCCCACAAAACCTTCCCAACTCTTTTTAGGTGAGATCCTAGGATTCATTTTGTGCTTTCCAATAGCTCGACCCACAAAATAAGCTCCTGTATCACTTCCATATGTAGCAAAAACAATCGTCCATAGGTACTGATGTACGTTTGCGATTTGTCCTACCGCATGATAAACAAGGGAGAAAATTGTAACATATGAAATACACACAAAGGAATCTATGATTGAGTAGTTTTCAACAAAAACAACAAGACTCCATAAGAATACAACAATCAGTGTCATAACAACGAAAAAGTATTTATCCGGTAAAACCCTTGTTAAAACGACAGCTAAAGCACTGAGTGGAAGAACATATTTAGGCCAGCTTTTAAAATGTGGCTGAATATGCATCCATTCATATGCACCTGCACAAACAATAAATAAGGCAAGAGATTCTAACCAATATCCTCCAAGAGCTACTGGTAGTGCTACAACAAGAATGATACCTATAGCGGTAATTATTCTTTGTTTCATGAAGTTAATCCTCCAAATCTGCGATCTCTTGAAGCAAATTCGTCTAGACAATCTTTTAATGCTTTTTCATCAAAATCAGGCCATGCGACTGGTGTAAAAATCAATTCCGCATAGGCGAGTTGCCACAACAAATAATTCGAAATACGAAGTTCTCCACTTGTACGAATCATCAGATCAATGTCTTCTGGTACAAATAAATATTTTGAGAACTCTTCCTCAGTTAAATCGTTTTCTCGTTTACCTTGAGCAACCTCATCCGCATATTTTTTCATACCAAGTAACATTTCTCTTCGCGAACCGTAATTAATGGCTAAACATAATTCTAATCCAGTATTATCCTTAGTCATATTTACAGCCTTATTAATTACATTTTGTGTTGTTTGTGGGAATTTTTCTAATTCACCGGCAAAAGTCACACGAATGTTCTTTTCCATCAATTCATTAATAAATTTATTAAAAAATAATCCTGGTAATTTACATAAATAGGAAACTTCATCTTCTGGTCTTTTCCAGTTTTCTGTTGAAAAAGCATATAGAATCAATTTTTGAATTCCCATATCTTGTGCAGCTAAGGCCACAGTACGAATTGTATCCGCACCCTTTTTGTGTCCTGCCGTTCTTGGTAAGCCTCTTTTTTTGGCCCAACGACCATTACCATCCATAATTATAGCTACTGTTTTTGGTGCCATAAAAACCTCCTTTTTAAAAAAGTCCAAATCAAGTTTGGACTTAGACATTTAATATTTCTTTTTTCTTTGCTTCACAAATTGAATCAACATCTTTAATGTATTTGTCTGTTAATTTTTGTGATTCTTCTAATGTTTGTTTTTGTTCGTCTTCTGGAAGTTCTTTATCTTTTTTAATGGCATCGTTCGCATCACGACGTACGTTACGAATCGCAATCTTAGCTTCTTCACCATATTTTTGTGCATCTTTAGCTAATTCTTTACGACGATCTTCAGTTAATTGAGGAACTTGAATACGAATGACATCTGCTTCTGCTTGAGGATTCAATCCTAAGTTAGCAGCTTGAATTGCGTGTGCAATATCTTTAATAATTGAACGATCATAAGGTTTAATAACAAGTTGTGTACCTTCAACAACAGAAATCTGAGCCATCTGGTTGATTGGTGTCATTGCACCATAATATTCAACTTGTACACGTTCTAACATTTGTCCACTGGCACGTCCAGTACGGATTTGACGAAGGTTTGATTCTAAATTATCAATAACACCCATCATTTTTTCTTCTGCATTTAATAAAATATCACTCATTTTAATTCTCCTTATTTCTTTTTAGTGATTGTTGTACCGTTAACTTCACGGCGAACTGCTTTGACAATATTACCAGGTTCATTCATATTGAAAACAACTAAATCAATATCATTATCCATGCACATACTAATAGCTGTTGAGTCCATGACTTGTAAGCCCTCGTTTAATACGTCCATATAATTTAGTGTATCGTATTTCTTAGCATTTGGATTTTTCTTTGGATCTGAATCATAAACTCCATCAACACCATTTTTAGCCATTAAGATAACATCTGCATTGATTTCAGATGCACGTAATGCTGCAGTTGTATCTGTTGAGAAGTATGGAGAACCTGTACCAGCTCCAAAAATAACGATTCTTCCTTTTTCCAAGTGACGTAAAGCACGTCTTAAGATGAATGGTTCTGCAACCTTTTGCATTTCAACAGCTGTCTGCACTCGAGTTTGAACACCTTCTTGTTCTAATGCATTTTGAACAGCTAAAGCGTTGATTACAGTACCTAACATACCCATATAATCGGCTTGAGCACGGTTCATTCCCATTTCAGCCATCATCTTACCACGAATGAAGTTGCCACCACCGACAACAATTGCTAATTCTACTCCTAATTTTTGTACTTCTTTTAACTCTTTTGCCAATCTTTTTAAGATTTCTGGATCAAAAGCAGCTTCAGGGCTAGATAAAGCTTCGCCACTTAATTTTAATAAAACACGTTTATACATACTATTGCTCCTTATTGAATTGTCACAACAATTATACACTATATTACGCTATTTAAAAAGAAAAACCCTTGGAATTTCCAAGGGTTTTAAAGTAAAAGATAAATTACTTAGCCATTTGAGCAGCAACTTCTTCAGCAAAGTTTTCTTCGCGTTTTTCGATACCTTCACCAGTTTGGAAACGTACGAAAGTTACTACTTCGGCTTTGTTGTCTTTCAAGAATTGAGAAACCTTAGTTTTAGGTTCTAAGAAATATTCTTGATCCAATAAGCATTGGTCTTTAAAGTGTTTGTCAACTTTTCCTTTTAAGATTCCTTCCAATACTTTTTCTGGCTTGTTAGCCATGTTAGGATCAGCCTTCATCATTTGTAATTGAAGTTCACGTTCGTGTTCAACTTCTTCACCTGGTACTTCAGCTTGAGATACATATTTTGGAGCCATACTAGCAACTTGCATTGCTAAGTTTTTAGCTACAGTAGCATCTTGAGTTCCTTTAACAACTACAACAGCAGAAATTGATCCACCCATGTGCATGTATGAACCGAAGATTTCATCATCTGCTTTTTCAATAACAGCAACACGACGGAAAGAAATTTTTTCTCCGATAGTAGCTGTAGCGTTGATGATTAAATCATTGATAGTTCCTTCAGCAGTTTGAATATTTAAAGCTTCTTCAGTTGTAGCAGGTTTGTTTGCAAGAATTGCTTCTTGTAAAGTATCCATTAAACCTAAGAATTGTTCGTTCTTACTTACGAAGTCAGTTTCTGAGTTAACTTCGAATAATACAGCAGTGTTTCCACTAACAGCAACACGAGTTAAACCTTCAGCAGCGATACGTCCTTCTTTTTTAGCTGATTTTGCGATTCCTTTTTCACGTAACCAGTCAACAGCTTTTGCAATGTCACCTTCACATTCAGTTAAGGCTTTTTTGCAATCCATCATACCAGCACCTGTTTTTTCGCGTAATTCTTTTACTTGAGCAGCAGTGATAGCCATTTTAGCATCCTCCTATATTTTTTATTATTCAGCAGCTTTTGCTTCTTCAGCTTTTGCAGCTGATTTTACGTCATCATTTTTCTTATTGAAAGGACGACGGTTTTTACGTTCGAAGTTACGTTTTCTACGTTCTTCATTTCTTTGACGACGACGACGTTCGTTTTCAGCGATTTGTGCTTCAACATTTTTGATTACGTCTTCCATAGTTACATCATCTTCAGTTTCATCTAAGTAAGCCATTTCTAATAGACCACCCTTAGCATCAACGATAGCGTCTGCTAAGATTGTTGTAACTAATTTGATTGAGCGAACTGCATCATCATTAGAAGCGATTGCAAAATCAGCATCTTCTGGATCACAGTTTGTATCTAACATAGCGAATACAGGGATTCCTAATTTTTTAGCTTCAGCGATTGCATTGTGTTCTTCTTTTGGATCAATAACAACTAATGCATCTGGAAGTTTCTTCATTTCTTTGATTCCACCTAAAGAACCTTCCAATTTAGCTTTTTCTTTACGTAAGTTAGCTTGTTCCTTCTTAGTGTAAACTTCGATTTTTCCGCTAGCTTCCATTTCTTCGATTTCTACTAAACGTTTAATACGTTTTTGGATTGTACGGAAGTTTGTTAATAAACCACCTAACCAACGTTTGTTAACGTAGAAAGATCCTGAACGTAAAGCTTGTTCTTCAACAACTTCTGCAGCTTGTTTCTTTGTTCCTACGAACAATACTTTTCCTCCACGTTCGCTAATTGCTTTTAATTCATTGTAAGCAGCCTCGATTTGTGCTTGAGTTTGGTTTAAATCTACGATATAAACCCCGTTGCGACTTGTGTAGATGAATGGTTTCATCTTTGGGTTCCAACGGCGAGTCTGGTGACCAAAGTGAACACCGTTCTCTAACATTTTCTTCATTGATACGATTGACATAATAGTCCTACCTTTCCGTTTCTCCTCCATCATTTCAGACGCATGCAACACTAATGTGCACGGGCACACGAATCCATGATGTGTGTTATAAGCGCAATCACGCGCTTTTACATTATAGCAATAACCTTTTTAACTTGCAAGATGTTATTTTTCAAAAGGGTGCGCTTTTTTATAAACCTTCACTAACTGCGCTGTAGTCACATGCGTATAAATTTGTGTTGTTGATAAAGATGAATGTCCTAGTAACTCTTGAACAACACGAATATCCGCTCCATTATCTAATAAATGTGTCGCAAAACTATGTCTCAACATATGTGGATGCAATTTCATATGCATTCCAATGGCTTTGGCATGTTTATCCATTAAATACTGAATACCACGAGAAGTTAATTGTTTACTTCTTAAATTCACAAATACATGATCATCCACTGCATATTTTGACCAAAAACTATTTTTATATTCCCACAATTCTTTTTCAAAACCTTGATAAAAAGGTACAATGCGATCTTTATCCCCTTTACCTCGAATATGCACGATTCGATTGTTTAAATCAATTTGATTCCATTCCAATGCAACACATTCACTAACACGTAATCCACATGCATACATCATCGTAAATAATATGCGATCGCGATATTGATCTTCTTTGGCGTCATTATAAGAATTTAAAAATTCCTGAATTTCTTCTACAAATAAAAAATCTGGAATTTGTTTTGACTTCTTTGGTGTCTGTATCCCTAATAAAGGGTTTTCATTGATACCCATATACTCTGCCAAATACGCATAGAAAGAACGATATACACTCATTTTACGTGCAATCGAACTGGATTTTAAATGATCCAATGTAGCTAGAAAATTCATAAAAGTCAATCTATCACACGATTCAAAAGAATCAATAGATTGACTTAATAAATATTCTTTATATTGATTCAAATCATTTTTATACGATTCGATAGTTTTATCTGATTGCGTATTCTTTCGATATATATATTTTAGAAAACGATCAATCAACTCATCCATTGACTTGTTCCTGAATTTCTTGAATACGAGAAAGTGCCTGAGCAGCAAATTTTTCTTTACGCTCATGTTTCTTACATTTTTCGTTTAAATGCATAATGCCAAAGTTTGCATTCATTGGCTGGAAATGTTTTGGATCACAATGCGTAATATAGTATGCTTGTGAACCCATCACACAAGTATTTCCAAAACAAATTGGTTCTTTACCTTGCATATACAACGACATATTGATTCCGGCAATCAATCCGGATGCACAAGATTCAACATAGCCTTCAACTCCAGTTAATTGTCCGGCAAAGAATAAATCATCACGTTTCTTTGATTGATATGTTTCTTTTAAAACAATTGGACTTGATAAATAAGAATTTCGATGCATAACACCATAACGAGTAATTTTCAAATTTTCTAATCCAGGAATCAAAGAGAAAACTCTTCTTTGTTCAGGCCAAGTTAAATGTGTCTGGAAACCAACAATATTGTACATACTTGCAGCTACATTATCTTGGCGTAACTGAACTACGGCAACTGGATGTGAATCCTTGTCTTTTTCCAATCCCACCGGCTTTAATGGCCCAAACAACATAGTCTTCTTTCCACGACGTGCCATTTCCTCAATGGGCATACAACCTTCAAAATATGTTTCTTTTTCAAAATCGTGCAAATTCACACATTCTGCATGAATCAATGCATCATAGAATACTTCAAATTCATCCGCATTCATCGGACAGTTGATATAACTTGCTTCACCTTTGTCATAGCGAGACTTATAGTAGGCTTTACTAAAATCGATCGAATCCTTTTCAATAATAGGTGCTGCTGCATCATAGAAATGGAAAGTATCTTCAGAAGTGAAATCATGTATAGCCTTCGCTAGAGAATCACTTGTCAAAGGTCCTGTTGCGATAATGCATGGTCCTTCTGGTAAAACTGTCATTTCTTCATTAACAACTTCGACCAATGGATGATTTTTGATTGTATCAGTAATATATTGTGAAAAAGTCTCACGATCAACTGCCAACGCACTTCCAGCTGGTACAGCATGCATATCTGCTGATTTCATAATCAATGAATCCATTTGGCGTAATTCCTCTTTTAAAATACCAACCGCATTATTCATCGCATTGGATCGAAGTGAATTCGAACACACAAGTTCCGCAAATCGATCTGTATGAAAGGCTGGACTTTCCTTTTTAGGACGCATTTCAATCAATCGAACCGGAATATTTCTTTTTACGAGCTGCCATGTTGCCTCACACCCGGCAAGTCCTGCTCCTACAACCGTAACTTGTTCCATTATTTATCTTCCTCTGTTTTCTTAGGTTCTTTTTTTATATAGTGGCATTTTGGATAATTTGAACAACCAATGAAAGTTGTCCCAAAACGTGATTTTCTTCTGACAAGCTCATGTCCACACTCCGGACAAATTTCACCTGTTAGCTCAGGTTTCGCCTTCTTTTTCAAAGATTCGATAGTTTTGCATTCCGGATAATTTGAACATGCCCAGAACTGGCCATAACGCCCTCTTTTAATCACCATCTTAGCTCCGCAGTTCGGACAGATTTTTTCTTCTTTTGCCTCTTCTGGAAGTTCTTCTTCATCATTTTCAGTGTAGCGACATGTTGGAAAGTTAATACAAGAAATAAACTTACCAAAACGACCATTACGATAAACAAGCTCTCCACCACATTCAGGGCAAGTACGTCCTACACGTTCTAATTCCTTCTTTGGCATTTTTTCATAGGCATCTTCTACAAGTGGAGCAAATTTATCATAGAATTTGTGCATGTAAGATACAGAGTCCTCGTTCCCTTCGGCAATTTCATCCAAAGTTTTTTCCATATCTGCCGTATATTCTACGTTAATGACACTTGAGAAATACTGTTGTAGTTTTTCATTTGTCAAAATTCCCTGCTCACTAGGAATAAATACCTTCGTCTTTGAAGTTTCACTTGTCTTTTCTAATGAGGCATAGCCACGTTTTTGTAAAGTATCAATAATTGTCGCATATGTACTTGGACGACCAATTGACTTTTCTTCAAGATCTTTAATCAGGCGTGCTTCTGTATAACGTGCTGGTGGTTCTGTAAAGTGCTGCTTTGAAGTTGGAGTTACATTTTTTAAAACTTCATTTTCTTCCATCTTAGGAAGTAAAGCATCGCTTTGTTTTTCATATTTAGAATATACTTTGTAGTAACCATCAAAAGTCATAGTTTGTCCGCTTGCACTAAATTCTAAATCGTTGTTTGTGATTTTAACACTGGTCACATCATATACAGCATCTTTCATTAAGGATGCCAAAGTACGCGCATAAATCAGTGAATATAAACGATATTGATCATTCGTTAAATGGTCTTTGATGGATTCTGGTGTACGATTAATGTTTGTTGGTCGAATGGCTTCATGTGCGTCCTGCGTATTTTTACCATTCTTTTGATGTACATGTCCAACATATTCTTTACCATATGTATTTGTGATGAATTCCTTGGCATCTGAAACGAAAATATCAGATAAACGTGTTGAGTCCGAACGCATATACGTGATCAAACCTTCCATATTTCCGCCTAGATCAATACCTTCATACATTTTTTGAGCTACACTCATTGTTTTCTTTGCGCCAAATCCTAATTTTGTACTGGCTTCCTGCTGCATAGTCGATGTTGTGAATGGAAGTTTAGGTTGTTTCTTTTTCTGCTTTTTAGAAATCGATGAAACAATATATTCTCCATTACATCTTTCTAACAATGCTTTAGCTTCTTCTTCATTTTTGATTTTAGGCTTTTTACCTTCAACCTTCACTAAATCTGCTTCAAATGCTTTATTCTGCTTTTTACATTGTGCATGAATCGTCCAATACTCTTCTTGTTTAAACGCCTTGATTTCATTTTCACGATCAACAATCAATTTCAACGCCACAGATTGCACACGTCCTGCAGATTTAGACTGGATTTTATTCTGCAGCAATTTACTGAGTTTAAACCCAATAATTCGATCTAACATACGACGTGTTTCTTGTGATTTCACAAGGTCCATATCAATTTTTCTTGGTTCTTTCATAGCTTCAAGAATTGCAGGTTTCGTGATTTCATGGAAAACAATACGATTATTGTCTTCTGTATTTAAATCTAATACACGTGCTAAATGCCATGCGATTGCTTCCCCTTCACGGTCCGGGTCACTGGCAAGATAGATATCTTGTGCTTTAGAAGCGTACTCTTTTAATTCTTTCACTATTTCTTTTTTCTCTTTGCTAATTTTATATTTAGGTTCGAAATCATGATCTACATCAATTCCTAAACCTTCTTTTCCGCTTGTCGCCAAATCACATACATGGCCTTTGCTGGAAACAACTCTGTATTCTTTTCCTAAATATTTTTCAATCGTCTTCGATTTGGAAGGCGACTCCACAATAACTAAATGTTTTTTCATTTGTTCCCCCATATTCACGCTATATAAAACATTAAAAATTTCAATTTGTCAATCCTCAGATATCATCAATGTCTTTTATATCCACCAAAATATTGGCTCCATTACTAATCAAGTAGTTACATCCTTGATACTTTTTATCTTGAAAAGCTGTAGGCACACAATAAATAGGAACACTCAATTCGAGACATTCATTCACAGTAATCATTGTTCCACTTTTATAGGTTGCCTCAATCACAACTAAGTTGCTGCTTAAAGCGGCAATCAAGCGATTTCGCCATGGAAAGTGATAAGCCAAAGGCTTCACATGCATAGGATATTCACTAATGATCAATCCGCTTTTTTTTATCCTTTCAAATAAAAATGCGTTTTCCTTTGGATAAATCACATTAATTCCACAACCAAGCACACCAATTGTTTTTGATGCATTCAAATGGGCCCTGGCATCAATACCTTTGGCAAGCCCAGATACAATGACATACCTTGATTGTAGTCTTTGTACGATTGTATCCGTATTTTGCAGTGCCTGCGCTGAACAGTTTCTAGCTCCTACTATACCTACACCTTTTTCTTTCAACAAACAAACATTACCCTGATAAAAAATAATCCATGGCGGATATCTTAAATGTTTAAAGGCTTCCGGATACATCTCATCAACGATTGTAAGATAAGGATATGGATATGCAATGATGGAATAGTTTTCGTGTGCCTTTATCGCATTGCCAATTTTCTTCCAATCTCCATCATATTGGATGGCATACCATAAAATAGCTTCTCTTTTTATTCTCATATACTCATATACGAAAAAAAAGAGACTTTTAACTAAAAAAGTCTAATTTCTTCAAGTTTTTTTACAGGACCATAACTTCTTCGATAGAAATCCTGTAATCCATACTTGTTTAAAGCTTCAATATGCGCTTTTGTCGGATATCCTTTGTGTTTGGCTAAACCATACTGTGGATACATTTCATCCAACTTTTTCATCCAGTGATCACGCGTAACTTTCGCTAAAATACTTGCCGCCGCAATAGACAATGATTTTTGATCTCCCTTCACAATAGCTTGGTAAGGTTTATCAATATCTGGTAATGGCATCGCATCACTCAACACAAAATCACATTGTGCTTTATTGGCAATCTCCATCATAGCTTCTTGTGTTGCACGATAGATATTTTTCCTATCAATCGTCTTTTCATCTACAACTAAAATTTGATAATACAAAGCATCCTGAATAATTGTTTTAAACAACTCTTCACGCTTTTTTTCACTCAATTTTTTAGAATCATCAATTAACGCATTTTGATATCCCTTTGGAAAGATAACACCTGCTACCATCAATGGACCGGCAATAGGGCCTCGCCCTGCTTCGTCCATACCAAGTACACTTTGATTTTGATCCCAGTAATCATTGTCCAAAGGTCTATCCAACATGTGGTTTCTCCCAAGTAATCAAGCCACACTTATTTTCACGAATATCTTTGACAAAACTTAACATCAAACGATTTTCATCAATTTCACCCTTTAATAAATAACCACGTTTTATGGCGATATTCTGTAATGTTTCATAAGGCGTATCCGCAATCTTGACATGATATACTGTATCAAAGATTTCAGATTTTTCCTGCATTAAATACTCACACGCAAATAATGCCAAATCGTCCATATTTACAACTTGATCTTTTACTGAACCCAATAGAGCAAGTTTTAGACCTACTTGTTGATCTTCAAATTTTGGCCATAATACACCCGGCGTATCTAATAGCTCAAGTGTTTGACCTACTTTAATCCATTGAAGACTCTTTGTCACGCCTGGACGATCACCAGTTTGAGCTGCTTTACGTTTCGCAAACGTATTAATAAATGTGCTTTTACCTACGTTAGGAATTCCACACACCATGGCACGCAAAGCTCTAGGCTTCATTCCTCTACGTTTTTGTCTTTCAATTAAATTGATACATAATTCGTTCGATGCCTTAATCAATTGTTTCGAGAAATTTTCATGAATAAAATCCAATGCTAATACTTTTTGATTCTCTGTTTCTAAGGCATTTACCCATTGTTTGGTAAGTTCTTTATCAGCCTTATCTTTTTTTGACAAAAGAATCAAACGCGGTTTATTTTGAATCAATTGATCCAACATTGGATTCTTACTGGCATCTGGCATTCTTGCATCACGAATCTCAATCACAAAATCAACTTTTTTTAAATTCTCTTCCATTTGCCTTTTGGCCTTGGTCATATGACCTGGAAACCATTGTACGTTTGCCACTAATCTTTCACTCCTATATCTGAAATTGGTAACAAGACTAACATCTTCTTGGCAAAGATTTGTGATTTCTTAACAGGACCTACATAGCGTGAATCTTTAGATTTAGGGCGATTATCTCCCATCACAAAATATTCATCATCACCTAATGTAACTTCTTTAAAATCAATTACTCTGTTCTCATTTTCAGGATTGTAATTTCTTTTATTGTCCCCTACATCAGAATTCTCTACTTGATTAAAGTAACCTATTTTATCAATCCACGATTGACGGTAATCTGGATCAATATATTTAGTCTCATCCAATACTTTTCCATTAATATATACAACATCATTTACACAGCTTACAGTTTCACCTGGTAAGCCAATTACACGTTTTACCCAATGTGTTTTCTGTCCCTCTTCTTCCATGGTTACAACGACTATATCCCCTCGTTCTACACCATTTAATAATACACCCCCAACATTGGTAAATCCAAATTCACCATCTTTCAATGTTGGATACATACTTTCTCCATCTACACGAACTGGATGTGCCACAAAGTTCACAAACAATAAAATCACAATGGCACTAATGACAAACACTTTAACAAAATCAAGTATATCTTCTAGTAAAGTACGTTCGTCATCTTCATTGTACCTTAGCTCGTTTTTCTTTGACTTCTTCATATAATCTCTAACCCCCTAAATGTTATAAATCTATTATAAAGCTATTTAGAAAAAAAAGCCTGAAAATCAGACTTTTTTTAAACAATTAACGAACTTCTTTTAAACGAGCAGCTTTACCTGAACGGTTACGTAAGTAAGATAACTTGTTACGACGTACTTTACCGTGACGAACTACTTCAATGTGGTCAATGATTGGTGAGTGTAAAGGGAATTTACGTTCAACACCAATTTGGTTAGAAATCTTACGAACTGTGAATGTTTCAGAGATTCCTCCACCTGCACGTTCAATTACAACACCTTCGAATACCTGGATACGGCTCTTGTCACCTTCTTTGATTTTAACGTGAACACGAACAGTACTACCAGAACGGAATGCTGGAATATCAGTCTTCAATTGTGATTTTGTTACTTCATTAACTAATCCTAAGTTCATTTTCTTTTCTCCTTCTTTTCTAATATTTGGTTATCAGTTCATTCACACAATGTGCCAGCGGAACTACCTATGCGTAAACGCCCATTAATATTACCATGTCAATAGATTTTGCGCAAGAATTATTTTTTGATTTTTAATACTGAATCGACTACTTTTTGATCTTCTTTATTTAAATTTAAATTTTCTAATAAATCCGGACGATACATCGCTGTTCTTTTTAAAGACTCTTCATGTCTATACTTCTTGATGTTCGCATGATGACCACTCAATAATACATCTGGAACTCTTTTTCCATCATAGATTTCTGGCCTAGTATATTGAGGATATTCTAAAAGTCCATTTGAGAAAGAATCATCATCACTGGAATCTTGGCGAATAACACCCGGTAAAATACGTAATATGCAATCGCACATGACCATACATGCACTTTCACCACCAGTTAGTACAAAGTCACCTAAAGACATTTGAATATCTACATAATCACGAATTCGTTCATCAAATCCTTCATAGTGACCACAAATAAAAATTAAATGTTCCTTTAAAGATAATTCCTTTGCGATGGATTGATTAAATGTCTTACCTTGAGGTGTCAATAAAATAACTGTACTATTTTCTGTACGAATGGATTCTAATGCATCTAATATAGGCTGACACATTAATACCATTCCCGCACCACCACCATATGGTGTATCATCCACGTGTCCATGTTTTTCTTTTGTGAACTGACGAAAATCGATGGTTTCAAACTCAAATAAATCTTTTTCCTTGGCACGCTTTAGAATACTTGTTGTCATTAAAGGTTCAAAGTATTCTGGAAATAATGTTAATACAGATATTTTCATCGTAAGCCTTCCATTTCACGAATTGTGATTTCATGAGCTTCTTTGTTCACATCAACAATAAATGCAGGTACAAAAGGCAATAAGAAACTATTTCCTTTTGATTTTACACGAAGTACTAGATTGGCTCCTGTTTCTAAAATATCCACAACTTCTCCAAGCTTTTCTTTTTCCTCGTTATAAACTGTACAATGCATCAATTCATGATAATAATATTGTCCGTCTTCAAGTTCAGGCAAATCCTCTTGGGCAATAAATAGATTCTTTGTCTTCAACAATTCAGCTTTTTCAATTGAATCTACCCCTTCAAAGTAACAATAGCCAAAACCCTTTTGTTCGCGATAACGCACAACGGTTAATGTACGACCATCTTCTAAATGTAATACTCTACCTTTTTCAAAACGATGCTGCGGATCATCTGTCACAAGATACAATTTACATTCACCCTTAAGTCCATGAGTATTAATGATTTGAGCTACTTTTATCATATGTTCCTCCTAAAAAAATCAGGATGTGAAATCACATCCTAATACGCTTCAAATTTTACTGAAATTCTTTTGTGTACATCACGTGCCGCAATAGACATCATTTGACGAATACTGCTAGCCATAATTCCCTTACGGCCAATTAAACGTGCAACATCTTCACTATTGGCATATACATACAATAAAATTTCATTTTCATTTGTAGTTGCCATTGTTTTTACAGATAATGCTTTTTGATCATCTACAAGTGGTAAACAAATGTCTAATAATGTTTTTTCTAAATCAATCATTATTTTGAACTTTTAGCTTCGTGCATTTCTTTTAAAACACCTTCGTGTGATAAAATTGAACGAACTGTATCAGTTGGTTGTGCACCGTTGCTTAACCATTTCTTTGCTAATTCTTTGTCTAAAGTTACTTTTTCTTCAGCTTTAGTTGGGTTGTAAGTACCGATTTGTTCGATAAAACGACCATCACGAGGACTACGTGAATCAGCAGCTACTATACGGTAGAAAGGAGCTCCCTTTTTACCCATTCTTTTTAAACGTAATTTAACCATATTTAAATTCCTACCTTTTCTAATTTGTTAAAGCTCATAAAGAATAACATGAATAAAAAAGGGTGTCAAGTATTTTTACTTTACACCTTAATTTTTTTATTTTTTCTTCTTTTTCTTTTTTTGTTTCTGTTTTTTACTACCAGAATGCTTTGACATTCCAGGCATTCCGCCTCCACGCTGCATATTCTGTAGAGCAGACATATCAGGAAGTTTTGCCTTACCGCTCATCATCTTTGTCATCATTTGCATCTGTTCTAATTGATTAATCAAACGATTGACATCCATGACTTTAACTCCGGCACCCTTGGCAATACGATTCTTTCTTGATGCTTTTAAACATGATGGATTTTCACGTTCATATTCTGTCATCGATAAAATAATGGCTTCACTCTTTTTCATCTGTGAATTCATTTTTTCATCATCTAAATTTTTAGCAACCTTATTAATACCAGGAATCATATTCATCATTTTCTGCATAGATCCCATTTTAGAAACCTGACCTAATTGTGCTAATAAATCATTGAATGTAAAAACACCCTGTTTCATACGTTCAGCCGTTTTTTTCTGAACTTCAATATCTAATTTATCTTGAGCCTGCTCAACTAAAGTGACAATATCTCCCATTCCCAAGATACGATCTGCCATACGATCTGGGTGGAACTCTTCTAAGTCATCTACTTTTTCACCATTTGACACAAATAATACAGGTACGTTTGTGATAGAACGAACTGACAACAATCCACCACCACGTGCATCGCCATCCATTTTTGTAACGATCAATCCTGTTACAGATAATCGTTCGCTAAATTCTTTGGCGACAGTCACAATATCTTGACCTGTCATCGCATCTACAGTTAATAAAATTTCATCAGGAACAACAAGATCCTTCATTTGTTGAAGTTCCTGCATTAATGCTTCATCAATGTGCAAACGACCAGCCGTATCGAAAATCACTAAATCTTTTTGACGATCTTTCGCATAGGCCAATGCCTGTCTTGCTGTTTCAACCGCAGATGTTTCTGGCCCACAAGTAAACACTTCTACATCAATACTTTTTCCTAATGTCTGTAACTGCTCAATAGCTGCAGGACGCACAACGTCACATGCTACTAATAAAACACGACGTGCTAATTTGTTTTTGCAGTAATTCGCAATCTTTGCACTTGCTGTTGTTTTACCAGTACCCTGTAAACCAACCATCATAACCGTAGTCATGCCTTGCTTTTTAAAGTGAATACGAGCATCTTCTTCACCTAATAATACTTGCAATTCATCATGTACGATTTTAACAACCATTTGACTAGGATTTAAAGAATCTAATACTTCTTGTCCTAGTGCTTTTTCTTTTACGTTTTCGACAAAGCTCTTTACTACTTCGTAATTAACATCTGCCTCTAATAATGACATGCGCACTTCTTTTAACATGTCATTCATATTTTTCTCAGTCAGTTTTCCCTGTCCTGAAATATTTTTAAATGCTTTATTTAAACGTTCACTTAATGATTCAAATGCCATAAATTATAATCTCCCCAAACTGTTATAAGTTTATCTAATTTTTATTTAAATTACAATGGAAGGCCAGTCGACTTTGTCCATTTTTTAAATAAATTGTACCCACATGTTTAAATCCATGCTTCAACATGAAATTTTGCATGGGCTTGTTGTCCACATGTGTGTCCATCCGAATATTATCAATCTTAGATTTACAATATTCTAAAACGATATCAGCCATATGCTTTTTTAAACCTCGTGTTGCGATACGATGAATAACACCATACGGTTCATCATTTAGCCATTGGCCATCATATATTTTATTGTAACAAGGATCAATACCACAATAAAACACAAAGCTGGCTTGAATTCCATCTTCATCTACTAAAACATACATTTCTTTTTTTTCAATATCCTCAGTCAATATTTCTCTTGATGGATATCCATTTGTCCATTGATTTGTATTTCCTGTAGAAACCATGAATTTTCTAGCTCGTTCATAGATTTCTAATAAAACAGGCATATCCTCTAGAGTTGCCTTGCGAATTAATTCTCTTGCCATTTTAAAGACCATCCAAACTTTACACATGCGATGAAACGCCATACAATATATCCAATACGATAGAATATGTTAATTTTTGACCAATCAATTACAGCCGGTACATAGACAGGTTGTTCTTTTCTAGAATAGAAAAAAATCAAAGTATATAGAATTACCATATCACTATTATAAAAATTAATATCGTAATAAAAATTTTCTTTAGGAAACAATTGATGTAAACAAAGCTCCTGATATTCATAGGCTGCGCGCATTTCATACGCCTGTACAAGATCCATGTGATCGGTTAAAGATCCTGGACGTTTAACGTAATGATAATAACAGTTAGGTATTATTGAAACGCGTTTTGCGTTATAGATTGCTTTAAAAACTGTGTACGTATCTTCGAATCCCTTTTTCACATCTGGAAATTTAACGTCTTTAAAACAAGAAGCCGCATATAGTTTTCCCCAAGGGTAATTATTAATACCTTTATTTTGACTCAATGCTCTTAATGCAGATAAAGAATCCATGTTTTTTTTACACATTGGACTCACTGGTATTGATAATCCTTTATACTCAATACGGTATCCACAAGTAACAATCTCACTATGCGTTCTAATAGCTTCATTTATCATTTTTTCAATCATATGCGGATTTACATAATCATCACTATCAACAAACAAATAATAATCCCCAGTTGCCTTTTCTAATGCTCGATTTCGAGTTGTAGAAATACCAGCATTTTCATAGCTATAAACATGAATAAAGTCATAATTAAAAGCATATAATTCGGCAATATCCAATGATGAATCTGTTGTTCCATCATTAATAATAATGATTTCTATATTTTTGTATGTCTGTAAAAGAATAGATTCCAGACATTTCGATAAATATTTTTCCACATTGTATACTGGAATCAATATACTCACTTTATACATGAACGGCCTCCTTAAATGCCATAATACAATATCCCTTTGTAAAGAAAATATCAAATTTATATATAAGAATCAACAAAAATCTAAAAAAAAAGGACCCGGCAGCTAGCTATCTTCGCAGGGGCAAGCCCAACTATTGTC